>NZ_JBZFUM010000014.1:0-58104 GCF_058314535.1 Streptococcus sp. ELY_125
GTTATAATCTGGCTTTTCTTTGTGAAACATGGCCTTACCTCACAAACTGTTTTCTTTTAGTATACTCCTAAACAGAGCAAAAAGCTCTTAGAAATGTAATTCCAAGAGCTTTGTCTTCAGTCTGAGACGCTCCGATGGAGCGTTTTTTTCACGAGCTTAAAAATAAGGAAAGCGAGTCAGCTCCAGTGGAGCGTTTTTTCACGAGCTTGAAAACATGAAAACAAGAAAGCAAGAAAGCAAATTCTGTTGCTCAAGATAAAAAGAGAAGAGTACCAATATCCCTCCTCTTCTCCTCTTCTTCACTAACGATTCAAATCAACTTATTTTGCATCCAAAGCAGCCATTGTAATATAGTTATAAGGCTTATTAAAATGCGGAAGGAAGAAAATATCAGTCAAAGCTAGTTGATCCACTGTGACTCCCTCTTGAATTGCCAGAGAAAACATATGAATTCCCATAGAAATATTTTCCTTAGAAGCTATCTGGGCTCCCAATACGCGGCGATTATCCTTATCATAAATAATTTTAAGGGTCACTGGATTATTGTCATCTTCGATGAACTCAGGCTTTTGTAAATCAGTGACTTCAGTTGCAGCTGCATTAAAGCCAAGTTTCTCAGCCTTTTCCAAAGTCAGACCGGTTGATACCATATTGAAACCATAGATAGAAATGCCATTGGAACCTTGAACACCAATGCCTTCCAATTCATGCCCAGCAGCATTATGAGCTGCAACAATGCCAGTCCGCAAAGCGTTCGATGCCAGAGCGATATAGTTTGTGTCCCCCGTTGCATTATCATAAATTGTCGCACAGTCACCAATAGCATAAACATCTTTCACGCTTGTTTCTTGCTTCTTATTAACAATCCAGGCACCGTTGCGGAAGGTCTCTAATTTGCCCTGACCAAGTGAAGTATTAGGGCGGAATCCCACAGCTAGAATAACCATATCTACATCAAACTCTGCTTTATCCGTAATAATCTTTTCAACCCTATCTTGCCCGGTAATTTCCTTAACGGTCTGACCGAAAGCCAATTTTATACCGTGCTCCTCTAAATTTTGCGCCATCTTATCTGTCAAGTCTTTATCATAATAACCTGCCATACAAGTATCGGCTACATCAATAAGCACGACTTCTTTGCCTTTACGCTGAAAGGCTTCCGCTAATTCTACGCCAATATAGCCTGCTCCGACAACTGCTACACGATTAATATCCTTGTCCTTCAGTTTTTCAATAACATCTTGGGCGTTCTGATAGAGTTTAACAAATTGGAGATTTTTCAAAGTTGCTTCAAACTCTTTGGAACCTTCTTTGATAGCCGCTCCCTTGATCGGTGGCAAAATAGGCTGAGAACCTGTTGCTAAAATCAATTTATCATAAGATTCAACATGGTTATTACCATTGACTAAGGCTGTCACTTCCTTTTTGTCGTAATCGATATGAATCACCGGTGAATTCATGTAGACCTTGGCACCCAGGCCTTCTAACTCTTCCTTATCGGAATAGAAAAGACCGTCTCCATTAGAGATTTGATTACCAATCCACAGAGCCATGCCACAACCCAAAAAGGATATATTTGAATTTTGGTCGAAGGTTACTACCTCATGCTCACTACCATAATTATTTAAAATCGTCTTGATAGCGGCCGTACCAGCATGGTTAGTCCCGACAACAACAATTTTTGACATAAGTTTTCCAACTTTCTATTAATTTACTTTTTGAGTTTACCATGATATGAAAACGATTACAAGAATTATGCTCATAGTTTCCAGAAATCTCAAAGAAAATTTTAATGGTATTGCTGAAAAATTGAGGTATACTTTTTCTACCTATTACTTATTTGCTTTGCAAGATACATAAAAGCCAGTCTCAAAAGACTGGCTCTATTACCAATATCCAGAAAATAAGCAATGAGGGTTTAGATTTAGTAGATTACCATTCAAATATAAAAGTTGGAAAAACCATTAAGATAAAAGCTACTCACTTCTTCTGCGCTAAGTCTCATAGTCTGCCCATAAGCCTTATCAGCAGAAACAACTCATTTTCTTAATTCCCAAATTTCCTTGGCATATTGGCTAATCGTATCGTCAGAAGTAAAGCGGTGTGACTTTGCGATATTAGTCAAGCTGATACGAGCCCAATTTTCTTTAGCGCGATAAAGACGATCAATTTTTGCCTGAGCGTCAACGTAAGCATGAAAATCCTCTAACAGAAAATATTCATCATTGTGCTGGATTAGAGCTTCATAGATTTCCACTCCCTCACTTTGAATATTCGGAATGGTTCCATTAACGAAGCTGTCAACGACCCTATGGATGATGGGGTCATTTTCATAAAGATCCCGTGAATGATAGTCATTAGACTGATAATGAGCATAGACAGCATCTTTATCCATACCAAAGATGACAATATTATCATCTCCCACTTCATCTTTAATCTCAATATTAGCGCCATCAAGTGTAGCTAGGGTAACAGCTCCTGTCATCATAAATTTCATATTAGAAGTTCCCGAGGCCTCCTTAGAAGCTAATGAAATTTGTTCCGAAACATCTGCGGCTGGAATAATAAGCTCGGCCAGACTAACATTATAATTTTCCAAGAAGAAAACCTTTAACTTTCCTTGCAGACTTTCATCATAGTTGATCAGTCGGGCCAACTCATTGATAATTTTGATAACCGATTTGGCAAAATGGTAACCGGGTGCCGCTTTGGCGCCAAAGATGAAAACACGCGGTACCATGTCTTTATCAGGATTGTCCTTCAAATCCCAGTAAAGCTTAATAATATGAAGAACGTTCAAGAGCTGACGTTTATAAGCATGGAGGCGCTTGACCTGAACATCAAAGATCGCATCCGTTGAAACCTCAATTCCTGTTGTTTCTTTAATATAGGAAGCTAAACGTTCCTTAGAATCCTTTTTAACCCGATAAAAAGTATCTAACACTTCTTGATCATCTAGGTAGGTCGCTAATCCTTCCAATTCATGGATATCCTTGCGCCAGCCAGTACCAATAACTTGATCAATTGCACCAGCTAACTCGGGAGCAGCAATCTGCGTCCAACGGCGAGGAACAATGCCGTTAGTTTTATTATTAAATTTTTCCGGATACAATTTATAAAAACTGCGCAGAGTGTCTTCTTTCAATAATTCTGTATGAAGTTTGGCAACACCATTAACAGAATGTCCACCAATAATAGCGAGATTTGCCATATGAATCTGGTCATCTCTAACTATACGGGTATTATTAACGACACTAGCATCGTACCCGGCTTTACCAAGGTTGGCGACAAAGCGGTTATCAATCTCAAGAATAATCTGATATACACGCGGAAGAACCTTCTTGAAGAGCTCTGCATCCCATTTTTCCAAGGCTTCTGATAAAATCGTATGGTTAGTATAACTCATAGTTTTAACAGTCGCCTGCCAAGCAATATCCCAAGACAGTCCATAATCGTCAACCAAAAGGCGCATAAACTCAGCTGGTGCTACTGCCGGATGCGTATCATTGATATGGACTGAAACCTTTTCATGTATAGCTTCCAGTGGATTTCCTTGTTTAAGATAATGCTTGATAATAGTTTGCAGGCCGGCACTGGTCATGAAATATTCCTGAATCAAACGCAACTGTTTGCCTTCTAAAGTTGAATCATCTGGATAGAGGATAGCTGTAATATCGTTGACAGCACGTCTAGAAGCCAAAGTCGGATAATTCACTTCTTGATCTTCTGGAATCTCGACATCCCAAAGGCGCAAATTATTGACGATATCATTTTGAAAACCAATCTGCGGAACATCATACGGCACAGCACGCAGAACCTGACTATTATGATAAGTAGGAACAAGGTGGCCGTCCTCATTTTGCTCCAAGAAAACATCACCAAATAGGCGAACATCTACGGCATCATGATCCTTCCGAACTTCCCAAACATTTCCCAGTGTACCGAACCAATCATCAGGCAATTCCATCTGATGACCATCAATAATCTTTTGTTTGAAAAGACCATAGCGATAACGCAAACCATTACCAAATCCAGGATAGCCCGTGGTAGCTAGTGAATCCATAAAAGCAGCCGCTAGCCGACCTAAACCGCCATTTCCCAGAGCCATATCGTGCTCGGCATTCTTGATATGGTCAAAATCAATACCTAATTCCGCAAACCCCTCTTTAACGATATCCAAAATTCCAAGATTTAAAAGATTCGTCTCCAACATACGGCCGGGTAAAAATTCAATAGAAAAATAATAAGCAATTTTTTCCTTATCAGCGGTGAGTTTACGATTTCGCTCCAGCCACAAAGGCGTATAATACTTGCGAATAACCTTTGCCAAGGTCGCAAATAATTCTTTGGCTGTTGCATCAGGAACTTTGATCAGTTGTTCTTCATGCAGGGTATCTTTAAAATCACGGATAAATTGCTCTTTAGTAAGTGTCATGCTTCTTCTACCTTCTTATCTAAGTGCATACTACCAACAAATAATTAATTGACCATATTTTGGTATAAATGGTCATAGGCTTGGCTGGCGGTATCCCACGAAAAGTCTTGCGACATAGCTTGGTGTTGCAAAAGTTTCCAGTCATCTGGACGATTATGATAAACGTCCAAAGCATATTTTAATGTATTGGTCATAAGATAACCTGAAAAGCCATGGAAAGAAAAACCAGTTCCTGATTGATCACGCTCATCATAAGGAATAACTGTATCTTTAAGCCCACCTACTTCATGAACAAGTGGCAGAGTACCGTAACGCATCGCCATCATCTGCGACAGACCGCACGGTTCAAAGGCTGACGGCATTAGGAATATATCGCTAGCGCCATAAATTTGTTGCGCTAACCCAAGATCAAAGGTGATATTGGCAGATAGCTTATCTGGGTATTGACTGGCAAACCAAGCAAAAGCATTCTCATAATCCGAATATCCCGTTCCTAAAACAACGACCTGCAAATCAAACTGTAAAATATGCTGCAATTCACTGACAACTAAGGAGAAGCCCTTTTGATCGGTCAAGCGCGAAACAATACCAATTAGGGGTGTATCTGCCTCAACCGGCAGTCCTAAATCTTCTTGTAACTTCGCCTTATTAACAGCTTTTCCAGATAGGTTGTCAATTGAAAACGGTGCCTTTAGATAGCTATCCGTTTCCGGATTGAAAAGATCAGTATCAATACCATTGACTATTCCAGACAGCTTACCAGATTCCATCCGCATAATCTGATCCAGTCCCTTACCAAATTCAGGAGTCATAATCTCTTGGGCGTAGGATGGAGAAACTGTAGTCACACGATCCGCATAAAGCACCGCCGCCTTCATCCAGTTTAAACTGTCATTCCACCTAAGTGTTCCATCGGCATAACGTTCACCGCCGACACCGAATAAATCCCCCAACATGCTGGCATCAAATTGGCCTTGGAACTCAATATTATGAATCGTGAAAACCGTCTTAATAGAGCGATAAGCCTCAATCCAATGATACTTTTCCTTAAGTAAGAAAGGAATCATAGCGGTATGGTAGTCATTAACATGTAGAACGTCTGGAATAAAATCAATCTTTTCCATCAACTCAAGGGCTGCTAGCTGGAAGAAAGCAAAGCGTTCACCATCATCCCAATCGCCATAAATATGACCGCGGAAAAAGTAGGATTGATTATCTAAAAAATAAAATGTTACCCCATCTTTTACTAAACTCTTGACACCAACATACTGATGACGCCAGCCAACATTAGTGAAATAGTACATGACATTTTCTACTTCTTGACCAAACTTAGCATCAATAACATCGTAGTAGGGGAGGACGACAGCTACTTGATGTCCCTTTTTAAAAAGAGACTTGGGCAATGCGCCAATGACATCACCCAAACCACCGGCTTTTGCAAAAGGTGCCCCTTCTGCTGCTACAAACATGATTTTCATTGAATAATATCTCCAGTAATTTCTTGACCCTTACCAATCACCAAGGGATTCTCAACTGTTCCTCGCAGGGTCACACCAGCAGGGATACTGATCCCCTTGTCCACAATAACATGATCGATAACCGCACCAGCACCAACAGAGACTTTGGGGAAAATAACAGAATCACTGACCTGCGCTCCCTCTTCAACACGGCAAGAACGCGAGACAATTGAGTGATGTACAGTCCCTTTAATAATTGAACCAGAGGCAAACTGTGAACGCTTAACATCTGAGCCTGATGCAAAGTAAGAAGATTCCTCATTTTTCACCTTAGTATAAACCTTTTGGTTACCATAAAAGAGTGCATAAAATTTCTGCGAATCCAGCATATCCATATTAGCATCATAATAGGACTTAACCGAACAGATATTAGAGAGGTAACCCGTATGCTCGAAGGCTAAAGCGCCAGACTCTACCAAAAGATCACGTAACAAGTAGCGTATCTTTCGTGGATTTTCCTTTTTAGATTCTTCTTCAAGTCGTTCAATTAACCAAGGCGTATTGACGATGAAAATATCCGCTGACATCGGTACTGGTTCTTGCGTCGTTTTAGGATCTAGTTTACCGACAACATGGTCTGTCTCATCAATACTCAAAACTTCATTAGCCTCAGATATATGTTCTCTTGGAACTTTCTTATAGACAACCGTCATACTTTGACTATTGACATTATGCAAGTGGATAACCTGCTGTAAATTGATATTACAGAGAATATCACTAGACATATAAACGGTCTGATCTGTATTAGCTCGTTTAAGATAAGTCAAAATTTGGCTGTAATAATCGGAATCTGTGATATGGGTCTGATCATCATTCTCGTAAAAGCCTAGGAAATAATGGCTTAACAGCGTATTGAGCCCCCATTCTCGCCCTGAGCGAATGTGATCAAAAACCGAACGAATATTTTGACCGCGGAAAATTCCGTATACGCTGCGAATACCAGCATTAGCTAAACTAGACAGCTGAAAGTCCAACAAACGATATTTCCCATCAAAGGGAAGACTCGCCAAAGGACGCTTTTCTGTTAATTTCCCCATATCATGGTAGCCAACTGCGTTACCTAGAATAGCAGAATACTTATCAATCTTCATTTGAAACCCCCACTACTTCATTATAGCCTACAACTTGCACTTCGTCTGTACCATCAATTTCAACACCTTCACCGACCACAGCGCCTTCGCCAACAATAGCTCGATAGATCTTAGCTCCCTTTTTGATGGTCGCACCACTCATGATAAAGCTGTCCTTGATTTCCACGCCCTCTTCTACTTTAACACTGGTTGATAAAATAGAGTGTTCAACTTTACCAGATACAAAACAGCCATCCACAATTAGCGAATCAGAAACCTGCGCCTCATCTGTAATAAAGTTAGGTGGCGCAATCACATTTTTAGAATAAATTTTCCAATTGCGATCGCGGCTATGAAGAGCATTGTCCTCACCAATATATTCCATATTAGCTTCCCAGAGGGATTCAATCGTCCCAACATCTTTCCAATAGCCTGCAAAATTATAGGTATAGACAGGTTCCCCTTGCTCGAGATAAGCTGGGATAACATTCTTACCAAAGTCAGACATATCAATATTATTTTTCTCAGCTTCCAAAAGCATAGCTCTGAGCTTTTGCCAATCAAAGATATAGATTCCCATGGAAGCCTTAGTAGATTTAGGATTCTCTGGTTTTTCTTCAAATTCTACAATGCGATCGTTAGAATCTGTATTCATGATACCAAAACGACTGGCTTCTTTGAGTGGAACATCAATAACCGCTACTGTCAGACTAGCCATATTATCTTTATGTGTCTGAAGCATGTCATCATAGTCCATCTTGTAGATATGATCCCCTGATAAAATCAGGACATATTCAGGATTCATACTATCAATATAATCAATATTTTGATAAATAGCATGGCTAGTTCCTTGGAACCAGCGGTTACCTTCTGTGGCCGAGTAAGGTTGCAAAATCGTAGCACCACTGTCAATACCATCTAATCCCCAAGCAGAGCCATTTCCAATATGACTGTTTAAAGCCAAGGGTTGGTACTGAGTGATAACCCCAACGTTATTAATACCAGAGTTAGCGCAGTTGGATAAGGCAAAGTCAATAATACGGTAACGCCCTCCAAACTGCACAGCAGGTTTCGCAATACTTTGGGTTAATTTCCCCAAACGCGTTCCTTGACCTCCAGCCAAAATCAACGCTAGCATTTCATTTTTCATCTATTCTATCTCCTTCCATAAGATACAAATTCATTTTAAATAACTTAGCGAGAAATAAGGATCATAGCGAAGATGCTCAAGCAGCAAATTGAAATATTCCAGAAATACCATATCTGTAGGAGCTAAAGCACCAACACAGTCATGTCTCTTATTTCTTAGAGTCGTAAATAATTCAGTTATTATGATACAATCTTTTAGACACTTCAAGGGAAAAGGAAGAAAAGTAACAATCCTAAGTAAAAAATTGAGTATTTCCTCCCCTACTCTTATCACTCCTTGATTCTTAGTTGAAAAGACAAACTTCAACAGCCCAATAAACTTTAGAAAATCAAGGATATTCTTAGCCATTAAAATGTAAAGACCACCGCAGACAAAGCCGTATTACTGCGCTTCATTTCAGTTTCTCTATTTCAGACCAGCGCCTTTCTGGAAACGGTCACCACCAAAGGTAAATCAAGCAACTCCCCTTAGACGTTTCCCATTGCTATTTTTTCAAACGACGCTTAACTTTCCAGATACTGGCTCCCATAGCTGGCATGGTAAAGGTCAAAGTCTGCTGATAGTCCTTCCATAAGCCTGCTTGAGTTTTAGAGTCTGGATTAGATTCCTTCCATACACCCCCAAATTCTTCAAGCTCGGTGTTTAAAACTTCCTCGTAGAGTCCTGCAACTGGCACACCAATTGTGAATTCTTTGCGTTCAATTGGAGCCATGTTAAAGACACAAACCAGAAGGTTCCCCTTTTTATCGCGTCTGACAAAAGATAAAACAGACTCAGCAGCGTTATCCGCATCAATAATCTCAATGCCGTCGTAGGAATCATCAATCTGCCACAGAGGTTTGTTCTCCTTATAAAATTGATTGAGGTGAGCAGTATAATGTTGCATCTGAGTGTTAAGCTTATCCTCTAGATTAGCCCATTCCAGTTGATAATCATACTTCCACTCCAAAAATTGGCCAAACTCAGATCCCATAAAGAGTAATTTCTTACCGGGGTGGCACATCTGATAAGCGTACAAACAACGCAGACCAGCAAACTGATTGTAGCGATCCCCCCACATCTTATGCATGAGACTCTTCTTCCCATGGACAACCTCGTCGTGCGAGAAAGGTAAAATAAAGCTTTCCGAAAAAGCATACATAAAGCTAAAAGTCAGGAGATTGAAATCGTACTGGCGATAAATAGGATCCTCTTCAAAAAATTTAAGTGTATCATTCATCCAGCCCATATTCCACTTATAGTCAAAAGACAATCCCCCAGACTCAATCGGTGCCGTGATTGGTGTTCCTGCCGTGGATTCTTCAGCTATCATCATGACATCTGGATGATGATAATGAATCACGCCATTAAGCTTTTGTAGGAAATTGAAACCTTCCAAATTACGGTTTCCCCCAAAGACATTAGGAGTCCATGGCCCATCATCATAATCACGGTAAAGCATGTTGCTGACAGCATCAACCCGTAAACCATCAATATGATATTGCTCAATCCAATACAGAGCACTGGATACCATGAAGGACTGGACCTGATTTTTACCGAGATCAAAGTTCAATGCACCCCAGCGCCTATTGTGGGCACGGTCGCTATCTGCATATTCAAAGGTAGGTGTCCCATCATAGTAAGCTAAGGCATCATCATTCTGGGTGAAATGCCCAGGAACCCAGTCAACAATGACTCCAATGTTATTTAAGTGACAAGTTTCGACAAACTCTTGGAATTCCTCAGGCTCACCATAAGTATGCTCAAAGGCAAAATATCCCATCAGCTGGTAACCCCACGACATCCCTAGAGGGTGAGCCATAAGGGGCATAAACTCTACATGTGTATAATGCATCTCAACCAGATAAGGAATTAGCTCTTTCGTTAAATCTTTAAATGTCAAGAGCTTACCGTCAGAGCCCAGTTTCCAAGAACTGGAATGAACTTCATAAATATTAACTGGACGCTCCTTAAAGCCAAATCGCTTCCGGCGTCCCATCCAAAGGCCATCTTTCCATTTCCTATTTTCAAAAGTTTTGACAACCGCTCCTGTTCCGGGCCTCTCTTCTAAATAGAGAGCACAAGGATCAATTTTTTCAACGACTTGACCACCGCGGCGTGTCACCAAGTACTTATAAATTTGACCTTCCTGAGCAAGGTCAGTCCTAACCTCCCAGACTCCCGCGTGATTCAATGTCATATCCAGAGGATGGTCAAACCAACCTGTAAAATCGCCAATCACCTGAACGTGCTCAGCATGTGGAGCCCAAACCCGAAAACTATACTGCTCACCTTCCTTATGAACACCTAAATAATCTTGGACATGAAAATTTTCACCAGTCCCGAAGGTATAAAGTTCTAATTCTTTATCCATCTAACCACCACCTTTTCTTAATCTGATCAGAGAACCCTTTTTCTAGAAAAACAAAAAGCAACCCCTTAGGCGAGGCTGCTTAAATTGTCAATGACCCAGTCAAACATTAGAAATGTTAACGCTTTATTTATCACTATCATAATAACATATTATAAAGTGTTTGTCAGGTTATTTTTAAGCTTTTTTCACGGTTATTAAAAATTAAATTGGTTTTGTCCAAACTTATATGAACAATACCCGAATTATAATCGTTTCTTTTTATACGAATATTCGCCTTTATATCATCAAAAGTAAGCATTGAAAATTCACGTCCGTCTTTTTTCATAGCTATCAGTTTCTTAATAGCTTGCAACAAACTCTGATGTTGGGTGACTAAATTCCAATCAATAGCATTGACCGCATCTCCTGCGTTGTAACTATTGCTGGCTCTTTGTAAATCTTCAGATATCATCTCACCAGCTGCACCTGTCGGATGAAGCTTACTGCGCATGAACTCCTGACCTAACTGCATAAAACTGATTCCCTGCATGAGTAAGTTAAGAGCATTAGCTAAATAAACCCGTTCTTTACGATCATCTAGACTGTCATTAGGGTGAAAAATGGTCAAGAGGTCGTTAAGATTGTAGTTATCATGAACTTCCACGTAGTTCAGAACCTGCCTGGGACTGCTGTAAGGCGCAAAAGACTGACTGCCTATCAGCGCTTGAGAAACTTCCCATTCCATTGGAGCTCCAGAGACAAAACCAGCTTTAAGCTCACCGTAGACCTCTGAACCCTTGACAGCATCACGCGCATTATCATTGAAAAAGGCGATACGAGGCATCTGGTCAGCATTGATTTTGGCTGCTCTTTGTTTAGGCGCCAAGCCTTCTCCCATATCCCATCCTTCACCGTAAAGCAGGATACGTGAATCAATTCCATCCAAAAGATCTCGAACCATATTCATCGTAGTGACATCGTGCAGTCCCATTAAATCAAACCGAAATCCATCGATATTGTATTCTTCAGCCCAGTATCGGACAGAGTCTAGCATATACTTGCGAAACATCTCTTTTTCGCTAGCGGTTTCATTACCGCAGCCAGACCCATCTTGAAAAGAACCATCGGAGCGCATACGGTAATAATAGTAGGGACAAGAGAGTTGAAAGGGAGAATTATAAGATGAGTAGGTGTGATTATAGACAACATCCATGATAACACCAATACCAGCATCATGATAAGCTTGAATCATTTGTTTAAACTCCAGAATCGGAGCTCTAGGATTCTCTTGATTTGCTGCAAATTGGCGATCGGGAACATTGTAGTTCTCAGGATCGTACCCCCAGTTATAATTCAGCTGCCCATCAAGATCATAACTCTTATGGTGATCAAAAACTGGCTGCAACTGGACATAGGAATACCCCATAGCCTTAATATGATCAAAAGCCGTTGTTAAACCGGAAGGGTTTCGGCTACCAGATTGACAAGCCCCCAAGAAAGTTCCTCTAAACTCATCGGCAATACCTGATGACTCATCAATAGTAAAATCGCGCAGGTGTAGCTCACTAATAACAGCGGAACAAACGTTTTCCGTCCGCCACGTCGCTTCCTTACCGTGTTTGGTCGTAAAACCTTGAGGTTGTAAATCCTCCTTCGCAACAATTAAAGAGCGCCTATTATCAAGACTCAAAGCGATGCTATAAGGGTCCCTAGTATCTTGATAAAAGTCTTTTTCATGATAAATACGATACTGGTAAGACCAATTCTTAAGATTCCCATCTACACTGATAGACCATACTCCTCTGGTATTGAGTTCATGATGGTCCGTGTTGATCTTATGTCCCCGCTCCATAGGAAGGATACGGACAGCTCCGCCATCTTCTGGATAGAGGAGAAGGTAGATATGGTCAGCCAAGGGAGACCACAGTTTAAATGTCGTTTGATCCTCTTGGTAACGAAAACCCAACCAGCCTTGGTAAGCCCACTGATAATCAAAATCATTAGCTCTGATTCCCATATCAAAAGCGCGGTTGTCCTGACCAGTATAGAAGGGGCTGGTTAAGGCAACTTGCTTCGAATAGTACACCTGCGGATCCCCTTCAACTAACCAAATACTGTTAGGCGCATCTCCAGAAAAGCGACGAACATCATAATCACAAGTCTGAAAAGACCAATCTGCTGTTTTGACAAGCAGATGGACTGGATTGGCAAAGCGCTCAAAAGGATAACTGATCCTACCGATTAAGCCAAAATCATCTTGCCCATCGAAATACGCATCCTCTCCCCAGTAGCCGTCCAGCCATTTCCACATACTATAATCACTATAATCTTTCCGACGACTGTGAAAATGTACAGTTAATTGATTCGCCAACATATTTCAACACTCCCAATTTTTTATAAATACCTGTTCTATATTATCTCACTCACTGCTATTTTATCACAGTTAATTCTTAATAGATAGAAGAAAGGCTGGAAACCTACAGTATCCAGCCTTATAAATAGATTTATTTGGTTTTAATATAGTTGATACCGTCTGCCTTAGGTGCTACTGCTCTACCAAAGAAAACAGCTAAAACAAGAATAGTCATAACATAAGGAGCAATTTCTAAATAAACTGACGGGATGTGCGCCAACCCCGGAATCTTGTGGCCAATAATAGCTAAAGATTGAGATAAACCAAAGAAGAGACTAGAAAGCATAGCGCCAATAGGATTCCAACGGCCAAAGATCATCGCTGCCAGAGCAATAAAGCCAGGGCCTGCAATTGTCGTTACAGAAAAACTATTAGAAATAGCCTGAGAATAGACCGCACCACCGATACCACCTAAGAAACCGGATAACATGACACCAGCATAGCGCATCAGATAAACATTAACGCCTAATGTATCAGCTGCCTGCGGGTGTTCGCCAACAGATCGCAAACGCAGCCCAAATCGAGTTTTAAAAATAAGAATATAAGATATAAAAGCTACCAAAATAGCTACATAACCAATTAAAGACGTATTTCTAAAGAAGATGGGGCCAATCACAGGAATATCCTGTAAGAGCGGAAAGGAGAAACGCCCAAAAGATTGACTGATAGTATCCGTTTCACCCTTGCTATATAAAACACGACATAAGAAAACGGCCAAAGCAGGGGCTATGAGGTTGAGCACCGTACCAGAGACAACATGGTCTGCTCGGAAGTTAACTGTTGCCACAGCATGAATGAGTGAGTAAACAATGCCCACTAAACCAGCGATCAGACAGGCAACCCAAGGTGTCGCTTTTCCAAGGCTGTCAGCATAGGCTAGGTTAAAGACAACCCCTGAAAAAGCACCGATAACCATAATGCCTTCAAGTCCAACATTGACAATTCCACTGCGCTCTGAAAAGGTTCCCCCAATACTTGTAAAAATCAGAGGCGTTGAATATCTAAGTGTTGACGACACTAAGAGGACGATTACTGCTAAAAATCCCATTTTACTGACCTCCTTCTTTTACTTTTTTACGGGGCTTAACATAATGTCGAATAATATAGTTACTACCGACAAAAAAGATGATCAGAGCCGAAACAACGTCAATAACTTCAGAAGGCACGCCAACCATCCCTGTCTTACCAACAGACAAAGCACCAAACAGAAGCGCTGCGAAAGGAATGCCGACGGGGCTGTTAGAGGCTAATAGAGCTACTGCCATCCCATCCCAGCCAATTTGCAATGAGCTGGTCTGAACATAAACATTTTCATAAGTTCCAAGACCATCTACGGTACCACCAAGACCGGCTAAAGCACCTGAAATAATCATTGACCAAACAATAACCTGCTTAGACGACATGCCAGCATATTCAGCTGCATTTGGGTTGAGACCGACAGCTGTAATCTCATAACCAGTCCGTGTTTTCTTTAGGAGGAACCAGATGAGCGCAACTGCAATTAAAGCAAAAATAAAGCCAAGATTAAAACGCGAATGATTTGTCAGAGCAGATAAGAAACCGGTCTGATAAGAAGCCGAATCGGATACCTTAATGCTAGCAGTTGTTGTACGCATCAGATCGTTTGAGAAGACATTTAAAATCAGAGCCTTTGTAACATACAATACAATATAGTTCATCATAATTGTTACGATGACTTCACTGGTACCTAGGTAGGCACGTAAAATCCCAGGAACAGCACCGATAATACCTCCAGCAATTAAACCAATAATAATCGTACAAACGATAGAAATAGGTTTGGGTAAATCTGGAAAAGAAAGGGCAAACCAACCGGCCATAACCCAACCAGCTAGCGCCTGTCCAGGCAGACCAACATTAAAAAATCCTGCTTTAGAAGACACAGCAAAGCCCAAACCAATCAGAATCAGCGGTCCCATAGCCCGTAAGATTTCACCAATATTTTTGATGGAGCCAAAAGCTGAATAAAATAGATCATTATAAGCCCAATAGGGATTGTAGCCAAAAATTAACATGAGAACAGCACCAGCCAGCAGTCCTAATAGAACAGCAATCAGTGGTACAGCCCAGCTCTGCGTTTTCTTAGACATGTACGCCCTCCTTCGTAAATTCTCCACCTGCCATCAAAACACCCAATTCCTGTTTATCCGTCTTTTCAGGGGCTAATATTCCTTGAATTTTACCGTCGTGGATAACAGCAATACGGTCAGATAAATCAAGAATTTCATCCAACTCAAAGCTGACTACCAAGACAGCCTTTCCTTTATCACGTTCAGCTACCAGCCGCTGCCGGATATACTCGATAGCACCGACATCTAAGCCGCGTGTTGGCTGACTGACAATCAAAAGGTCCGGATCCCGGTCAACTTCACGCGCAATAACGGCCTTCTGCTGGTTACCGCCTGACAGAGATCCTGCAGGTACTTGCTCATTTGCTGCCCTAACGTCAAACTCGTCCATCAAGCGCTTAGCATTTTTATTGATAAAGTTGTAGTCTAAAATACCGTGGTGGCTAAACGGTTCCTTATAATAGGTCTGCAGAGCCATGTTTTCAGCCAAGGTCATCTCCAAAACCATGCCATCACGGTGCCGATCTTCAGGAATATGACCGACACTCATCTCCGTAATATGTCGAGGCGACAGCTGGGTAATCTCTTGGTCTTTAATTTTAATTGATCCCGATTTGACCTTCCGTAGGCCAGTAATAGCCTGAATAAGCTCAGTTTGCCCATTGCCATCAATACCAGCAATTCCTACAATTTCACCACCGCGAACATTCAGCGATAGTCCTTTAACAGCAGGAACCCCACGATTTTCATCAACAACTAAGTTTTCGATAGCTAAAACAGTATTTTGAGGATTAGAAGCAACCTTGTCAGTCTTAAAGGAAACAGCGCGGCCTACCATCATTTCAGCTAGCTGCTGACTGCTGGCTCCAGCTACAGGAACAGTCTCTATCGATTGACCTCGACGAATAACGGTTACTCGGTCAGCCACTGCCCTAATTTCATCAAGTTTATGAGTAATCAGAATAATAGATTTACCTTCTTTGACAAGATTGCGCATAATGTCTAACAACTCCGCAATTTCCGCTGGTGTCAAAACAGCTGTTGGTTCATCAAAAATCAGTATGTCTGCCCCACGATAGAGGGTTTTTAAAATTTCTACCCGCTGTTGTGCACCGACCGAAATATCGGCAACCTTGGCTTCTGGATCAACTGCCAAACCATATTTCTCAGACAGCGCTTTAATGTCTGCTGTCGCTTTCTTTAAATCAAGAAAAGGCCCCTTGGTAACTTCACTGCCGAGAATGATATTTTCAGCCACTGTAAAGGCCTCTACCAGCATAAAATGCTGGTGAACCATCCCGATTCCTAAACTAGCAGACTTAGAAGGAGAGTCCAATTTGACCGTTTTCCCTTTTAGAAGGATCTCTCCTTCTGTTGGTTCCAATAAGCCTGACAGCATATTCATTAGGGTCGACTTTCCGGCTCCATTCTCACCAAGTAAGGCGTGGATTTCACCAGTTTTGACATCTAAATTGATATGATCGTTAGCAACAAAGTCACCAAACTTTTTAGTGATATTGCGCATTTCAATGACAGTTTCCTGTGCCATAGTGTTTCCTTTCAAATAACAGATTTAGGACAGTGAAGAGAGAGGGGTAAGACTTCTTGGCCAAGCTAACAAGTCTTGCTTCCAGCCACGGTGCCAAGAGTCCATTCTAAAACAGGAATAGTAGACGAGTTTTTGCTAGCCCCTTCTCCTTTATTAAGATATGAAGACTTTCAATCGGCAAAACAAAAATAGAGAATTTGACGAAAAATTACTAAAAGTTCTAGAAAAACGTATCTTTGCTTGCACAGTTTGTGATCCAAATTCCTGAGAATAGACTGCCCGAATCCCAGCAAGGTAATATTAAAAACTTCTGCAGATCGAACAGTTTAAAAGAGAAGTTTGTCCACGACAATCAACACAACATCTCAATGAAGGATTCAGATTGTCTACTCAGCTGCTGCATAGCCATAAAACAGCAAACCTAGTTAAGTTTTGAAATCTCTTATCTCAGTCTCTTAAAAAGCGACCGTTAAGGTCGCCCTCTAGAAATTATTATACCATTTAGGCTGGTTTATTTCACACCATCATCAACTTTTGTTTTGCCATCAATAATATCTTTCTTGGCTTGATCGACTGCCTTCTTGATATCATCTGGTAAATTCTTGGTCACAATATCAACACCCTTATCTTTCAGACCGTAGGTTGTTGTTTTAGCTTCAAACTTCTTACCATCTAATTGATCATTGGAAATATCTTTAACAACTGTTCCCACTTCCTTGATTGTTGAAGTTAGAATGAAGTTTGACTTTTTACCATCACTAGCTGTATAGTTTCCTTCTTCGGATTGGTCACGGTCAACACCGATAGCCCAAACCTTTTCATCGCTGTTAGAATCCAAGCCTTCGTTAATTTCCTTGGCTTGTGAAAAGACTCCCTTACCAGAACCACCAGCAGCATGGTAAATCACATCAACACCGCCAGAGTACATAGAAGCGGCAATCGTTTGTCCTTTAGCTGAATCATTGTAGTTACCAACATATTGGGTTTCAACTTCAATATTCTTATCAACAGAAGCAACACCTGCTTTGAAACCTGTTTCAAAGCGTGTAATGGTATCTGACTCAACACCACCAACAAATCCGACTTTTCCTGTCTTAGACTGCATAGCTGCCGCGATACCTGCTAAATAAGCTCCTTCATTGTCTGCAAAGAGGACACTGGCTACGTTATCCTGATCTTTAATAACGTCATCAATGATAACATAATTAGTATCAGAGTTAGATTCAGCCGCTTCACTAACAGCATCGTGCAAGTTATAGCCGATACCAAAGATAAGGTTATAGCCCTTACTTACAGCCGAATCCAGATTTGTCGCATACTGTGATTCATCATCTGATTGGAAATACGTATAATCTGTATCCTTCTTCAGCTTGTTTTCCTTAGCCCAAGCTTGCAAACCTTCCCAAGCAGATTGGTTAAAGGACTTGTCATCGACACCACCTGTATCGGTTACGATAGCAGCCTTAACAGAACTATCTGAGCCCGACTGGGACGAACGACTACAAGCTGCAAGTGTAAATACAGCTACAGCAGCCAAACCGAGACCAATAATTTTTTTGTTCATCTTCATAAATGAACTCCTCCTCTAAAAAGTCGCAACTAGGTTGCAAGTATATCTTAAACCCTTAGGGTCTAATCCAAAATAAGCTGGACTTAATCGAAGTCCCGAAATGAGTATGGCAATAACTCACCGACTGTCATCTCGACTGTCGCACCATCCTTAGCAACCAAGGTTACCTGGCAGTCTAAATCAAAAAATTCTACCATAACCTGCCGGCAGGCACCGCAGGGCGAGATTGGCTCCTTAGTATAACCGTAAACGGCAATCTTTGCAAAATCCGAGTATCCTTCTGATATCGCTTTAAAAATGGCAGTACGCTCAGCACAATTAGTTAAACCAAAACTGGCATTTTCAATATTGCATCCTTGAAAGATCTGTCCCGATTTTGTTAAAAGGGCTGCTCCTACTGGAAAATGCGAATAAGGCGTATAGGAATACTGACTGGCCTCCTTAGCCAACTGGACTAAATCAATAGTCATGATCAGCTACTTCTCCATTAACAATAGCTACACCTGCTGAGGCTCCAATCCGAGTTGCACCTGCATCAATAAAAGCCTGAGCATCCTCATAAGAACGAGCACCGCCGGAAGCTTTGACGCCCACGGTAGGTCCAACGGTTTGACGCATCAATGCTACATCAGGAACCGTAGCCCCCCCTGTCGAGAAGCCTGTTGAGGTTTTGACATAATCAGCACCGGCTGAAACAGCTAATTGACAGGCTTTAACCTTTTGCGCATCTGTCAATAAGCAAGTCTCAATGATAACCTTGACTAACTTGTCCCCACTCGCTTCAACGACAGCACGAATATCCGCTTCAACAGCAGCAGTATTCCCTGATTTTAGCTCACCAATATTAATAACCATATCCACTTCATCTGCGCCATTAGCAATAGCATCCTTAGTTTCAAAAACTTTGACCGCAGAAGTATTAGCGCCTAGAGGAAAACCAATAACGGTACAAACCTTGACGTCGGAGTCTTTTAAAGCTGCCGCTGCATGAGTAACCCAGGTAGGATTGACACAGACACTGGCAAAATCGTACTCCTTAGCCTCTGCCAAAATAGCATCAATTTGTTCTCTAGTAGCCTCAGGTTTCAATAAGGTATGATCAATATATTTATTAATAGACACAGCACTCTCCTAATCAATAATGGTTAATATCTCTTGTGTGGCAGTCTTTTCGTCACTTATTGTAACATTTTTTACAAATTCTGTAATCTTTTTTTGAGGAATTTTTCGATTGGAGTAAATTTTTGCTAACAAGTCACCAGAAAAAACCGCATCTCCAACTTTTTTCTCGAACATAATACCAGCATCATAGTCTAATTGATCGGTTTTTACGGAGCGTCCAGCTCCCAGTTCCATAGCGAAATGCCCAAAGTACAGCGCTGGTAAAGCACTAATATAACCAGCCTTATCCGCTCTTACCTCATAGATGTACTCTGTTTTAACAGGACGATAAATATCAGAAACCTCTCCCCCTTGAGCGGCTACTAAATCTTCAAATTTCTGCAGAGCCGAACCATTGGTCAAGTGGTTTTTAATTTCTACTAAATCAATGTCTGTTCCTCCTAGTTTTAACATCAGCTGCGCCAACTGACAAATAAAGTTTGTAATGTCAGTCCGCCCCTGACCCTGCATGATAGCAACTGCCTCTAGCACCTCCAAACGATTGCCAATGGCCTGCCCTAAAGGCTGACTCATATCTGTTACTGCTGCTACAGTTTGGCGTCCAACTTCTCTGCCAAGCTTAACCATGGTCTCAGAAAGCGCTTGAGCATCATCTAAATTCTTCATAAAAGCGCCATTACCGACCGTAACATCTAGCAAAATAGCATCAGCCCCTGCTGCAATTTTTTTGGACATAACTGAGCTAGCAATAAGGGGCATAATATCAACCGTTGCAGTAACATCACGCAGTGCATAAAGCAGCTTATCTGCCTTTACCATATTCTCTGATTGGCCAATGACAGCAAGGCCCTTGTCTTGTACCTGTCTAATAAAATCAGCCTGCGTTACCTCAATCTGATAACCTTTAATGGATTCCAATTTATCCAAGGTACCACCCGTATGGCCCAAACCACGGCCACTCATCTTAGCCACAGGAATACCAAAACTCGCTACTAAAGGAGCTAAAATCAAGGTCACCTTGTCACCGACACCTCCGGTCGAATGTTTATCCACCTTGATACCAGCAATAGCTGATAAGTCTAGCTGATCTCCCGACTCAACCATTGCCATTGTTAAGTCGCGAGTCTCCCGCATAGTCATGCCCTTAAAATAAGTCGCCATGGCAAAAGCTGACATCTGATAATCAGGCACATCACCTGCTACATAACCATTGATAAGCCATCTGATCTCCTGAGTGGTTAATTCGTAACCATCTCGTTTTTTCTGAATTAAATCAACTGCTCTCATCTTTTTTACTCCTTAAGATATAGTACCCTTTATCTTTTTTTAGGATAGCGACATTGCCAAAAACATCCAACATTTTAGCCTTTGCACTTGGTGCTCCCTGTTTTTTCTGGATGACAATCGTTAGACTGCCTCCCTCATTAATATGGTCATAAGCTCCTTCAAGGATGGCATGGACCACCTGTTTACCTGCCCTGATAGGAGGATTGCTGATAATATAATCAAAGCTTCCTTCAACCTGCTTGTAGGTCGATGATGCAAAAATAGTCGCTGAAATACCATTGCGTTCAGCATTACGACGTGCTAAGTCAAGGGCACGATGATTAACATCCACCATAGTCATTCTAACCCCCTGCGCCTTAGCTAGGGCAATTCCCAGAGGACCGTAACCGCAGCCAACATCTAACACTGTTTTGCCAGCCTCGAAATTCAGCTGATTTAAGAGCAGTTGGCTACCATAGTCAACCATCTTTTTAGCAAATACCCCTGCATCGGTGTAAAAATGCAAATCCTCCCCTAACAGTTGAACCCTTAAATCATGAATGTCATGATCAGCATCGGGATTAGCAGCATAATACATCTTTGCCATAATGGCTCATTTTCCTTTCAATATTTTTTACAGTAGACAGACTTTTTTAAGGCCACACCCCCCTTATCAGAAGCTGGGGCCACCTGATGGGACTAATCATCGCGGCTGTTTGTCCCACCCCCATAAATTTTCAATCTCTTCATATAAACTAGCCATAATATGTAATACAGTGGTGGCTTGCCCCGGTCAATGGTCCAGGCATCTAGAGAGACTGACGAGATGTCTTTTTCAAAAATCAGAAACAAAAATGGGTCCAACGCCAAGTTTCAAATGGAAGTTCGTCAGCGATTAAAAATTCTCTAGAAGACTGCTTTTTAATGTCTAACGTTTTTTCACTCTTGTCTTCTTTTTGTTTTTTTTCTGCCTGCACAGCTACCTCATTTTATCATATTTTGTGCTACAATAGACCTATGTCTCATGAATTTATTAATTTTGAAGCTATCGATCGGCAAACTTGGCAGCAGTTACGTCACTCCGGGCAACCGCCATTAACTCAAAAAGAATTAGATTCTATCAAAAGTCTCAATGATAATATTGATATTCAAGATGTTATCGATGTTTACCTGCCCTTGGTCAGCCTCATTCAAATCTATAAGAATGCTCAAGAAAATCTCAGCTTTGCCAAGGGAATCTTTTTGCAAAAACACCCTAAAAAAAGACCCTTCATTATCGGGATCTCTGGCTCAGTTGCCGTCGGCAAATCAACAACTAGCCGCCTGCTTCAGCTCCTACTGGCCAGAACCTTTCGCGACAGTCAAGTCGAGATGGTGACGACAGATGGTTTTCTCTACCCCAATAAAACCTTAGTCGAGCGAAACCTGTTAGACAAAAAAGGCTTTCCCGAAAGTTACAATATGGAACTGCTGATAAATTTTTTAGACAGTATGAAAAACGGTCAGGAGATGGCTATTCCAGTCTACTCTCATGAAATCTACGATATTATTCCTGATCAAAAGCAAACCATATCAGCGCCTGACTTTCTTATTGTCGAAGGAATCAATGTCTTCCAAAATCAGCAGAATCATCGCCTCTATATGAATGATTACTACGATTTTTCTATCTATATTGACGCTGAGGTTGCCCAGATTGAAACTTGGTACTTGGAACGCTTCCAAGCACTCCTGCGTCTGGCTAAAAAAGACGAGCGCAATTACTATCACTCCTTGACTAAAGTTAGCTTTGAAGAAGCCTTAAAGGTCGCCAAAAACATTTGGAAGACTATTAATCTTCTTAATTTAAAAAATTATATTGAACCTACTCGAAACCGTGCCGAACTGATATTGCATAAATCACAAAGCCATAAGATTGACAAAATTTACCTGAAAAAATGATTAGGGCTTGTCAAACCCTTGAAATTTCTATATAATGGAATGGTTAGTAAAATTGGAGGTGAAAAACGTTGGCAAATATTAAATCAGCTATCAAGCGTGCTGAAAAAAACGTTAAACAAAACGCACAAAACTCAGCTCAAAAATCAGCTTTGCGCACTGCTGTCAAGGCATTTGAAGCAAACCCAACCGAAGAACTTTTCCGCGCTGCTTCTTCAAGCATCGATAAAGCCGCTTCAAAGGGACTGATTCACAAAAACAAAGCTAGCCGTGATAAAGCTCGTCTTGCAGCTAAACTTGGTTAATAGAATTCACCTCCTTTTGGAGGTTTTTTTGTGGACTTCTGTAATTTTGTAAGTAGTAAATCCATACCCACTGGAAGTTACAGAGCCCTTTAGAGTATGAAAAAATCTAGATTTAGGAACTTCCCCCAGCTTCAAAAAAGAACTTTTACTACTTTAAATACCAAAAAAGATAGAACCGATCTGGTCCTATCTTTTTAGTTACCGACTATAATTAACAATGAATGAGACTTTATACAAAGTTCATCCTACACCATTAATTTAATCTCAAAAACAGTTCCTGTCGGGTCGTTATCATTAACCGTAATACTTCCGTTTAAGGCATCTGTAATTTGTTTTGCAAGTGACAGGCCTAAACCAAAGCCACCTATTTGACGAGTCCTAGCCTTATCAATGCGATAGAAACGATCGAAAATCTTAATTTTATCTTCATCACTGATACCGGGACCATTGTCTGCTACTGTAATCACTAGCTTTTTATCCTTGAGCATCACTTGAATATCGATAGCACCGTCGTCGCCTGTATATTTAACAGCATTATCAAAAAAGATGGTGATCAACTGCTTAATTAAGGTTTTATCAGACTTAATAGAAGCATCTAGCTGGTTAGAAAAGGTAAAGTCCTTATCGTTTTCATCAGCAATCATGGCATAACTCTCAAAGATAGCCTCAAAAAAACTAGGAGTAATTTCTTCAAGGGTTGCTTTAAGCTTTTCATCCCGCCTTGCCAAGTTTAAAAGGTTAATTGTCAACATCCGCATGTTTCGAACTTCCTCCAAACTAGAAGCAATAGTCTCATAATTATCTAAGATAGTCTCATCTGGCTTTCTAAAGAGGGATTCCAAGCGATTCTGTAGAACAGTCAAAGGTGTCCGCAGTTCATGGCTAGCATCTTCAACAAAATTCTTTTGCTTCTCATAGTTGGCTAAAATCGGTTTACGCGACCAATAAGCCAGATATAAGCTGGCAAAAATAGAAATTAGCCAGAAGAAAATCATCACCGAAATAATGATAAAACGATAACGTGAACTCAAGCCATCCAACTGATTAACACTGATGGCGATAGTCACGTAGGCTACCTTAGGAAAACGCTTATCAGACGCTGCTATGGTTTTATAACGATAGTGTTCCGTCTCACGAAAGGTTCCATCAACACTAATTTCCTCTACCTGATTGAGATGATTCTTATCCATAGTCAGCCGATTGAGACCTGAAAAGATCTCAGAACTATTAAGGATCTTGCCCTTGCTGTCATAGAGAATAATCTCAACATTAGCACTCAATTCTACATGCGATCTTTTACTTCCTCTGATATTGCTATTACCGTCACCGAGAAAATCATCACCATCTGTGAAAACTGATAAATTGGAAGCATTGCTGCCTTCAAAAGCTGAGTAAAAGTTCGCCTTATACATATTCATATAAATATAAGATTCGACATTATCGGCAGCCTTATCGATATTATCGTCGACTGAAGAATAAATTCCGACTCGCATAATCTGCAAAATCATGACAGTCATAATTAAGAAAATGGTCGTAAAAACTGAAAAAAATCGAAAAAAAGTTGAGAAACCTTCCGAAAATAGCTGTTTCTTTAGCCTAGATAGCATCCTTTAAGATATACCCCACACTGCGTAGTGTATGCAAGTGTTTTTCAAAGTCTGTACCTTTTAATTTCTTTCTAACCTTAGAAACATAGACCTCTACTACTGAGACTGTTGTATCACTGTCAAAACCCCAAATACGGTCAAAAATCTGTGCTTTGGGCAAGATAACATTCTGATTCTGCAAGAAATAAACAAGCAGATCAAATTCCTTACCCAATAGATCGACTTCCTTACCGTTGACAACAACGCTATTGGTTGAGATGTCGCAAGTCAAATCACCGTAAGTAATACTGCTATCGTTTAATTTTCCTGAACGCTTGAGCAGAGCCTGAATACGCATCTTCAGCTCTTCAAGATAAAATGGTTTCGTCAGATAATCATCCGCTCCTAGTTCAAAACCATGCCCTTTGTCGTCCAAAGCCTCCTTAGCCGTCGTAATTAAGACAGGTGTCTTAATGCCCTTTTCACGCAATTCCTTAAGGACTATAAAACCATCTTTTTCCGGCAACATCAGATCTAAAAGAATCAAGTCATAGACACCTGTTTCAGCTTCAAACAGCCCTTCTGCCCCATCAAAAACCTGAGTCACCTCTGCAAAATCATCTAGAAAATCATAAACTGAATTTGATAAACTTAAATCATCTTCAATCAGCAAAATTTTAATCAAATTGGTTTGTTTCATATGCGTCCCCTTTATACGTACATACCCAAGGAGGTCTCTCTTGCCTACATAACATTTTCTAGTCTTACGACACAGAAAAAAACGAGAAGGCCTCCTTCTATTTTACATTAAACGCCTTAGTATGTAACTACTAGCAAGCGCCCTTTTAATAAATCCTAGAATTATTGAAGGGCTGCGTAGGAGGAAAAGTTACACTGCCAAGACTTACCCCTATATCTTACCATAAATCCCCGCGCTTGTCGTAGCTAACCTCACCCAGCCTTCATATTTTTAGCTTTTTTATAGAAACTTTCATATACCTGTTTAGCAATTCTTATCTTCGATTATGCAAATGATAGTTTCAAAAAATCAGGAGATCTTTTGAACACAATTAGTTGTGCGGAATTGGCAATAGGGTAAAAAGATTTGACAGCATAGTATATTCAAAGAGCATAAAATCAAAAAGAGTAAGACTTCCTTAGAGGACATGCCAGCTAAGGTTAGCCTTACTCAATTTAACCAACTGCTGCTTGAATTGCAGTCTCAACAGCTGCCTTATCCTTTTGAATCAGATCAAGACGAGCTGAAATTTCTTTAATTCCCATTGTGATATTGCGTGCAATCGCCTTGTCATTTAATTGCGGTTCAAAGAAGGCCTTATATTCTGTCAGAGCTTCTGGAGTTTTAAAATTATTTGAAGGGTAAATAACAAACTTATCAAAACTCATATCTCCACCTAATGTGGCCTTTATCCAATCCCAATTGTCCTTAGCCCAATTCCAGACAATCATTTGAGTGAAAGGGCGCATGAGGAAATAAGCATACCAAATGGATAGATCTTGCGGCTTCACGACATCCTTATCCTTCCACTGAGTCAAGATATGTGTCAGAGTCGCTGAATCCTTAGTATAAGAGAGCGCATTAGCTATTTGACGTTTAAAGTTACCATCATTGCTAGCAACGTAAGCTGCCAAGTACTGCTCAACCAAGGCTGGAGTCTCAGCATGTTTCATTTCATTAGTCAAGACAGAAGCACGAATGGAAGCCGGCAAGTCCTCTAATCTCTCTTTATATTCTTGGAATATAGCATGAGCCTGCGCTACAGCACTGTTATTATCTGCCTTAAGCATCAGACGGATAGCCGATTGGCGGACCATTTCATCTTCATCTGCTTCGCCTGGCTTTTTATCATAACCAAGACGAACAAAATTTTGTCCTGCAACTTCCTCAATTAGCTGTTTGAAGGAATGTTCTGCTGGTGTTCCTTCGTCAATAAAATGGTCCAGCCCGGACACAATTTGCTCACCGGCTGCGGACACCATATAAGAGGTTTCTTCAGGCAGTTTGTTCAAAAGAGGAACTAAATCTGCATAAGAAATCTCTCCGCTCTCAGCCAGAAGTCTGCGCTCTTGGAGGACCTGCAGTTTAGAAGTCTTATCTAAAGCTGCGAACTCGTCCAAGATAGCGTCCCACAATTCATCTTGATAGTGAGTGATATAGTGGGCAGTATTGCCGGTATTCAAACGCAGAGCACCCTGATTTTGAGAAGCTAAACTGGAATAGTTAGGAATTTCAATACTTTCTTGGGAAAGTGTTTCTGGCAAGCCTGACCAGTTGCTATTTAAGGGGATTTGCCAGAGGCGCTGCTGCTTTTCATGCTCCCCAATAAAGAATTGTTTTTGACTCACAATCAAAGTGTCATCAACAACTTTAACAGTCACGAGAGGATATCCAGGCTGCTCCAACCAGGCAGTCATAAAACTAGCAACATCTTTATCAGAGGCAGCTGACAAAGCATTCCAAAGATCACGCCCAACAGTATTGCCGTACTGATGCTTTTCAAAGTAAGCTTTCAAACCAGATGCAAATGCTGCATCTCCCAACCAGCGGCGCAGCATATGCATGAGGCGACTTCCCTTGGCGTAAACAATAGCCGGATCAAAAAGAGTGTTGATCTCATCAGGATGGTTGACATCAACGTGGACAGACTGGACACCATCGGTAGCGTCACGTTTGAGAGCCAAGGGTACGCCAGTTGTTTGGAAATCTTCAAAGATATTCCAATCTGGCTCGATAGCATCAACCGAAACGTATTCCATCATATTGGCAAAGGATTCATTCAACCAGAGATCATCCCACCATTTCATGGTGACCAGATTACCAAACCATTGATGAGCTAGCTCATGCGCTACGACTAAAGCGACCTGTTGGCGACTGCTGACGGTTGAATTGTCATCAACCACTAGGTAAACTTCACGGTAGGTTATCAAGCCCCAATTTTCCATAGCACCTGCTGAAAAATCAGGCAGAGCAATATGGTAAGAATGAGAAAGAGGGTAAGCCACACCGTAGTAGTCCTCATAAAAATCAATAACACGTACAGCAATATCTAGAGCAAAATCTAACGAAGAAGGCTGGTGAGCTTTAGTTGCAAAAATCCCCACCTCTGTGCCATTTTTGGTGCTTGCTTTCTTACTCTGCAAGTCTCCTAGGGCAAAAGCCAAGAGGTAGGAAGACATGCGCGGTGTTGTATCAAAGGTCCAAACACCCGTTTCCTGACGCAATTCAACATTTGTTTCTGGCATGTTAGACAGTACGATTTCACCGTCCGCTTGGTCAAATTTGATAGCCAAATCAAAGCTGGCCTTAGCCTCAGGTTCATCAATAGATGGAAAAGCTTCACGGGCGAAATGGCTTTCAAACTGGGTCGCAATAATCTCTTTTTTAACCCCATCAACCGTATAATAGGATGGATAGATACCAGTCATATTGTCTGTAATTTGGCCGGAGAATTCTAACACCAGAGTCATACTGCCTGTCTCAGATAAATTGAGATGAACAGCCTCATGCTCGTCATCTAAGGTAAATTCAACAGCCTGATTGTCCAAAAGGACTGAGCTCACACTCAAACCCTTTTGATGAAAAGATACCTGATAATCAAGTGCTTCACCACTGATAGCTACATTACCTGAAAAAGTCTTTTCTTCGCGGTTAATGTCTAAGAAAATATTGTAATTTTCGGGTACAAATTTTTCAATAAAGTGCTCTACAGAATTCATAAAACTCCTTCATTCTTTTAAAGATTCTATTACATTTTGTCACTGCCACACTATGCAAGAACAGACCAAGGTTAAGGGCCAGAACTCGCGTCCCAGCCCCAATTATAACATATCCATTACTAAAGTTCGACAATTTTTCCTGTTTTGAGGTAGACAACCCATTCACAGAGGTTACGAGCATAGTCCCCAATCCGTTCCAGATACATCAAAACTTGGAAATACTCCTTGGCCGCAAAAGCAGCATCTGGATTCTGGCGGATCGCTTCAACGGTTAGGTTCTGTGTTTCAACGAAAAGGTCGTCAATATGCTCATCATGTGCAGCTACTTCATAGGCTGCTGCTTCATCAGCTTTGATATATACATTCAACGCTTCTTCTACCATATCACGAACCGCACGCCCCATCCTATTGATGGCCTCTTCAACTTCTTGGATACGCTCCTCACCCTTCATGCGGATAGTAGCCTTGGCAATAGCTGAAGCATGATCCCCCATGCGTTCAACATCACTGGAGGCCTTGAGCACGGTAATCACTGAACGCAAATCTGTTGAGACTGGCTGCTGCAGGGCGATGATTTCCAAGGATTTTTTTTCCAGCTTGGTTTCATAATTATTGACAACATCGTCAGACTCAATGACCTCTTTCGCCAATTCACGATCGTGACTGATGAAGGCGCGAACGGTCTTACTGATTTGGGAACTGACCTCAGTCCCCATTGCATAAAACTGATTGTGCAATTTATCTAATTCTTCTTCAAATTGTGTACGTAACATAAAATCGCTTTCCTATCTATTCGATAATGATTGCCTAGTCAGCCTAGCCAAATTTACCACTGATATAATCTTCAGTCTCTTCATGGGCAGGATTGAGGAACATTTCCTTGGTTGAATTGAATTCAACTAAATCACCGGCCAAGAAGAAACCTGTTCTATCAGAAATCCGCGACGCCTGCTGCATGGAGCGGGTCACAATAAGCATAGTGTACTGGTCTTTTAGACCATAGAGCGTTTCTTCAATCTTCCCTGAAGAAATTGGATCAAGAGCCGATGTCGGCTCGTCCATTAAAATAATTTTGGGACTAGTTGCCAATACACGGGCGATACAAACTCTCTGCTGCTGTCCGCCAGACAGACCCAAGGCTGAATCGTGAAGACGATCTTTAACCTCATCCCAGATAGAAGCTCCGATCAAGGATGTCTCTACTGCCTCGTCTAGAACGGCCTTATCCTTGACTCCTTTGATACGAAGACCATAGGTAACATTTTCGTAAATAGTCATAGGAAAAGGGTTGGGCTGCTGAAAGACCATGCCGATTTCCTTACGCAGTTCCACCGTATCAGTTCTTGGTCCGTAAATATTGTGGCCATTATATGTAATAGCTCCCGTCAAGGTCACCTCGGGATTGAGATCCCCCATACGATTGATGGCCCGCAGCAGAGTTGATTTACCTGAACCAGAGGGTCCAATCAGGGTGGTGATCTCATTAGGCAAGAAATCCATAGTAATATTATTCAGGGCTTTCTTCTGATTATAGTAGACTGACAGGTCCTTGACCTGTAAAATAGGTTCTGTCATAAGATTCCTTTCTATCCGAAGCGACCAGAGACATAGTCGCTGGTTGATTGACACTGCGCATTTTGGAAAATCTTAGCCGTCTTGTCATACTCAATCAAATCACCTAAGTAAAAGAAGGCTGTATAGTCGCTGACACGGGCAGCCTGTTGCATATTATGGGTAACGATAATAATCGAATAATCCTTCTTGAGTTCAGCCATTGTTTCTTCCAGCTGCATGGTAGCAATGGGATCAAGAGCTGAAGCAGGTTCATCCATTAAGAGAATATCCGGCTTAACCGAAATAGCCCGAGCGATGCAAAGACGCTGCTGCTGTCCACCAGACAAGGTGAAGGCAGATTTATGCAAATCGTCTTTGACTTGATCCCAAAGAGCTGCCTGTTTAAGCGATGTTTCAACGATCTCATCTAGGGTCTGTTTATCTTTCACACCAGCACGTTCGTGAGCAAAGGTGATATTTTTATAGATGGATTTAGCAAAGGGATTAGGACGCTGAAAAACCATACCGATATGTTTACGCATAGCATAAACATTGATTTCGGGCCGATTGATGTCAATCCCTTCATACCAAATTTCACCCGTCACCTTAGCAATATCAATAGTATCATTCATACGATTGAGACTGCGCAAGAAAGTTGATTTCCCGCAGCCGGATGGACCAATAAAGGCCGTAATTTTATTTTTTTCAAACTGCATATCAATACCCTTGATGGCCTCATTTTGGCCATAGTAAACATGCAAGTCCTTGGTCTCAAGTGCCAATTCCTTGCCTTCAAAGGTCATGATATGACGCTCATTCCAATTATATTCTGCCATATATATTCCCTTATTTCGCTGATGTCAAGCGAGCATGTAATTTCTTGCCCAGATAGCGAGCAGATAAATTAAAGATTAAAATGAAAATTAGAAGGATTGCGGCACTACCAGCTGACACCATAGTCGCATCAGGAATGGTGCCTTCACTGTTGACCTTCCAGATATGAACAGCCAGTGTTTCCGACTGCCTAAAAATGGAAATAGGACTGGTAACACTTAAAGGATTCCAGTTGCCCCAGTCTAGAGCAGGCGCTGACTGCCCCGCTGTATAGATAAGCGCTGCCGCTTCACCAAAGATACGTCCAGAAGCTAGTACAACACCTGTAACGATACTAGGAATTGCTTCGGGAATAACCACATGAAGCACCGTTTCCCAACGAGAAAGTCCCAATGCCAATCCTGCTTCACGTTGGGTATGATGGACATTTCGCAAACTATCCTCGACTGTCCGCGTCATCTGCGGTAAGTTAAAGACAGTTAGAGCCAGAGCACCGGAGATAATGGAGAAACCGTATTGAAACTGAACAACAAAAATCAGATAACCAAAGAGCCCCACAACAACCGATGGTAGTGATGACAAAATCTCAATACAGGTTCTGATAAAATCTGTCAAGCGTCCCTTTTTAGCATACTCAGCCAGATAAATTCCAGCACCTGTAGAAAGAGGAATAGAAATAATCAGCGTAATAACCAGCAAAAAGAGAGAATTATAAAGCTGAATACCGATACCACCACCAGCTTCATATGAAGAAGACTTTCCTGTCAGGAAATGCCAGCTGACATGCGGCAGTCCTCTGAGCAGAATGTAGAGAATCAAAGCAGCCAGTATGGTAACAATGATACCAGCAATCGTATAGAGAATTGCTGTCATAATTTTATCAAATTGTTTAGCGTTCATAGTTTACCTTTTTCTCCCTAGTAATGAACCTCATCAGCATATTAAAGGCCAGACTCATAATCAGCAGAACCAAAGCCAAAGACCAGAGAACATTGTTCTGAACTGTTCCCATAACAGTATTTCCGATCCCCATGGTTAGAACTGACGTTAAGGTTGACGCTGGAGTAATCAACGAAGTTGGCATGACGGCTGAATTTCCGACAACCATCTGGATAGCTAACGCCTCACCAAAAGCGCGCGCCATTCCAAAGACAACAGCTGTGAAAATACCTGGCTTAGCAGCATGCAGGATGACACGCCAAATCGTTTGCCAGCGCGTTGCCCCCATAGCCAGACTAGCTTCGCGGTAGTGGCGGGGAACTGAACGCAGGCTATCTGTTGTCATAAAGGTAACAGTGGGCAGAATCATGACGAAGAGTACAAAAACTCCCGAAAGAATCCCAAACCCCGTGCCGCCAAAAAGGGTCCGCACAGCCGGTACGACTACTTGCAAACCAATAAAACCATAGACTACTGATGGAATCCCTGTCAAAAGTTCAATAGCAGGCTGAAGTAGGCGTGCTCCCCGTTTAGGAGAGATCTCTGTCATAAAGATAGCAGCTCCAATTGCAAACGGTGTCGCGATCAAGGCTGATAAAATAGTAACGATGAAGGATCCTGTAATCATCGGTAGAGCCCCCATCATATACTGACCGTGAGCATCTTTAACTGACGGCTTCCAATTTTTTCCAAATAGGAAATCAAAGATATTGACACCATCAACAAAGAAGGTAGACAAACCTTTTTGAGCGACAAAAACTAAAATCATGGCCACAATGAAGGCAATCAGCATTAAGCAAAGAAAGGTGATAGTCTTACCAAATTTTTCCAGCCGTGAATTTTTCGATGGCGAGGTTAATTGCGTCGCCAAATCCTGTTTTTTCATGAAAACTCCTCTTATTTTGCAGTCACATTACCATCTGCATCCTTGATGACTTTCATGTCATTGATGGAAATGTAGCCCATATCCTTAACCACTCCATTTTGAACCTCATCGCTGAGAATATACTTCAAAAATTCCTTGGTTAGGCCTGTAGCTTTTCCCCTAGTATACATGTGTTCATAAGACCAGAGAGGCCAGTCGTTAGTAGTAACATTTTTGGCAGTCGGGGCATGGCCATTAAGGTTAACTGTTGCTACGCTATCATCAACATAGGCAAAAGCCAAATACGAGATAGCCCCCGGTGTTTGTGACACGATAGAACGCACCATACCGTTTGAATCCTGCTCCTGACTTTGTTTACTATCTTTATCCTTCATAATAACACTGTCAAAGGTTGAGCGTGTTCCTGAACCTGCTGCGCGATTGATAATAGTAATTTCTAAGTCCTTGCCACCTAATTGTTTCCAATTGGTATATTCACCGGTAAAGATTTTTTGCAGCTGCTCCGGTGTTAGATTTTTCATTCCTACCTCTTTATTCGCGATAACGGCAATCCCTGCGACAGCAACCTGGTGGTCAACTAATTTGCTGGCATCAATACCACTTTTTTCCTCAGCAAAGACATCGCTGTTACCGATCTGGACAGCACCGGACTGAACTTGGGACAGCCCCGTTCCAGAACCACCACCTTGAACGTTGATAATCTTACCTTGATTCTTTTCAGAGAAGCTATCAGCTGCTCCTTCTACCAAAGGCTGCAGGGCGGTTGACCCGACGGAAGTGATATTCTCCCCTCGATCAATCCAGCTAGCGCAGGCGGACAGACAAAAGAGAGCTGTCCCCATCATGGCAAGGAGAAGTAAACGTTTTTTATTCCATTTTTTCATCTTCAATTCCTGTCAATTTAGTTCTAAAATCAAGCGATTGTAATATATAATTGGAAGCATCAAACCTCCACTTTTAATGATAACACATTACCTTTATTTTGGATATACCAGTTTTCATTGTAACAAAACTGTTACATCTGCCCTTGAAATCTCAATCCTTTTGGATAAGAATTCTTCAAAGTGCTTCCGACAACTTTCGCAAATCCCAGACCATTACCGCCTGCTAAAATCTGATACCAGCCATTGGTCACAGGGGGATCTAAGGTGAGAGTATTACCAGAAACATAGGTGCGGAATTGTTGATCATCGAGCGATACTGTCTGGGTCACTTGGTCACTCGTTAAAGCCACACCAAGCGCAAAGGAGGGCTCAAATCGCTTCTTTTTGAAGGTTCCAAGATGGAGGCCATTGCGGGCTATCTTTAAGCCCGACAAATCGGGTAAGCCTTTAGGAAGACAGTAGAGCTCATCACCGAAGGTCTGCAGTATACCTGTTAGCTCGATGTTTAGTAGCCGATCCGCAAAATCCTGCCAGAGGCGCTTCTGCTCCTGAGTCAAATTGCTCCTAGGAGATTTGACTTTTAGGGGCTTCTTGAGCGCAGGCCGCCTATCTTGCAGATGAGCGATGAACTGCCCTTCACCCTTAAAATGATGAGGATACATTCGAGCGGTTTCAGGCATATCAATGCCATCAACCATCCCATTCATTTTTTCTACCGGAAGCAGGCTTAAATCAGCATATTGTTCTAAAAGCCAAGAAATGATGTCTTCATTCTCTTCAGGGGCCCAAGTACAAGTCGAATAAATGAGACGGCCACCAGGAGCTAACATGGTCATAGCCTCCCTTAAAATCTCTTTTTGCAAGCCAGCACATTGGGCAGGATAATCCTGATGCCAATATTGGATAGCATCTGTATCCTTACGGAACATTCCTTCACCAGAGCAGGGCGCATCAAGGACAATCAGGTCAAAATAATCCTGAAAGACCTTGGCTAAACGCTGGGGGGGCTCATTTGTAACCACGGCATTGCGCGCACCAAAGCGTTCAACATTTTCTGCCAAAATCTTGCTGCGTTTTTTAGAGATATCGTTGCTGATAAGCAGACCAGTATTATCTAAATAGCTGAGCAGATGGGTCGTCTTACCACCAGGAGCAGCCGCCAAATCTAAGACCTTCATCCCCTTGGTCGGAGCAGCAACCTGCCCTACCATTTGGGCAGCGGGTTCCTGCGAATAGACCAAACCAGTAACATGCGCAATAGATTTTCCCGAGATCTTCCCATAATAGCCCCAAGGTGTATGAGGAATCGCATCAGGAAAACTCTGCTGCACTTTTTTCAAGGGATTCAATCGAAAAGCCGGAACAGCTTCGTGCTGCAAACTTGCTAAGAAATCATCACTGTCATCTCCTAAAATTGCTTGATATTTTCCAATAAAGTCCTTAGGTAATGTCATAAAAATATTATATCAAAAAAGACTAGTGGTTTGCACCAATCTAGCCTTTTAAAGCATTTTTTCTGCTTATATAATCGACTTTTATCTATTAATACCAGCTATTAAAATCTATCCCAGCGGAAGAAATTACGGATACCATGGAACCCATCATTTCTGAAACCATAACTGTAACGGTTTCTTTCAGAGTGACGCGGATAGCGATAAAAGTATCGGCTTAAGGAATGGCGATCTTGATAACGAGGACGCTCATATCTCTGATTACGAGATTGTTTTGACCTTTGAACTAAAACACCATTCGTATTAAAGTAAAGTCGCTGTCCATCGATAACCTGCCAACCAGTTACGGCAATACCATTTTTATCAAGATAGAAAGTTTCACCATCTGAATTTTTGACGAACTCGTTAGAAACCATATTTCCATATTCTTTATCGAAATATCTTATCTTGCCGTTATCGTCAGTAATAAAACTGCCCTTAACTTGGAAACCGTAAGAGTCGTAGAATTGGGTGTAAGTCTTGTACTTACCTTTGACTTGAGTCAAGCCAACATCCATAATGCCGTTGGTAAAATGACGCCATTTATTACCAAATTGATAGTAGCCATTTTCGTAACGCGTACCATCTCCAGTAAAGTAAGATTTTTTCCCTTGCGCATTGGTGATAAACTGATTAATAGCCATATTACCATACTGCTTATCGAAATATCTCACCTTACCATCTTTATCAGTTACCAACTCCCCTTTGACTTGGAAACCTTGAGCATCATAGTATTGGGTGTAAGTCTTAGATTTACCTTTGACTTGAGTTAGGCCTACAGCCATGACACCATTTTCAAAATGACGCCATTTATCGCCAAATGGATAGTAGCCATTTTCAAGGCGTTTTCCTTGACTGTTGAAGTAATAGCTTTTACCAGCATTATCCGTATAGATGCCATCTTTCAGAGCCTTACCATCTTTTCCGAAGTAATAAGTTGCACCGTTAATCTTTTGCATACCTGTAACCATGTATCCCTTTTGATCAAAGTAATACAGGTTATTATTTTCAGTGATAAAGCTAGATTTAGCCTGCACACCATTCTTATAGTAAACATAGCCCTTACCATCATGAGAAATACCTGAAACAGATGGCTTTGAAGGCTCGGATGGCCTTGACGGTTGTGACGGCTGAGATGGTTGTGACGGATTTGTTGATTTGCTAAGCAGAGCCGTTGGTAAATAGAGCTTGTTATCTGTCAGATTGAAGTAACCCTTGCTGTCGCCGAGCACATATTTAGCCCCACGCCCTAAGATATTAGAACCATTGAAGTACTTAGCCGACCAATTAGTAATCTTAACCGAACCATCGATTGGTTTTCCTGTTGAAATTTGCTTGGTCGTAAAGAGACTTGGGTAGAGCTTTTGCAGTTCATCTAAGAATTTACCGCCATACTGCTCTTGGTAATCACCATAAGTCTTGGTATTAACTACATAAGGTGTCTTGTTGATCGTCGCACCAGCCTTAGGTCTACCGTATTGGTCAACCCGGGTTGCAGTTACGACTTCTTTGCCTGGCAAATTATACATCTGATCCGGTACCCAGTCAGAAAGAACCTTGATACCAGCTTGGTGCAAACTCTTAATAGCATTAGCTAAATCTTCTTTGGAGCCATACTTGTTGTTCTTACTCATGGCCAAGTCGTAGCGATCGCTAAAAGCATAACCATTTAAAACAACGGAATCCAGGAAGGTACCGTCTTCTGATGACACATACTGCGGTGCCATTTCAAATTGGGTAATGCCCCATGATTTAAAGAGGTCTGCATTCTTAGCAATCACCGCATTGGTATACTGTTCAGGTGTCTTAGCAAAAGCTTGGAAATTGGAGAAGCCTTCATAGATCACTTGGGAATCCAAGGCATCGCTCTGAGTATAGATATCAGATGATTTGTTACGGCTAGTGCTAGGAGCAATACGAACATCCTGATTGTCAGCAGCACCGACTGGTACCCAAACCTGAATCATCCCTGAAACTTGTGCATTAGCTACACCATGGAGCTCTGAGGCATTGAAGGTCAGTCGTCCCTGACTGTCTGTGTACTTGTACTGACTACTCTTAACATCACTGTCATTCAAATAAGTCGCAATACCTGTTGACGTTGAAAGCAAGAGGGGACGATAAGCTTGATTAGTGTGGGCAGCTCCCATATTGAGAGTCACACCACGGTAAGCTTGGAAGTTAGGCATGTTATTAATCAAAAGAGCCATACCAGATGTACGTGTCTCACTAGTTCCGCGGTCAGTAGCACTGTTGGCTCCCTTACCATAACGGACTGAGGTCAAGACTCCACCATTCCAATCCTGATTGTAACCAGCAGTTTGACCGCCAGCAACGTACTTGATACGTGCCTTGAGCATGGTTTCAATGGCATTGTAGAACGGAGTCTTTGTAGCCATGTATTGGCCGTCATCTGTGTACATATCACCGTAGTAAACACGGGTCACTGTATCTTTATTTTGCAGCATCCAAGCATAGGCCATTGGAAGGTTGTTGATATAGTACTGCTTATCCGTTGCGTACATATCTTTATTATAGATAGCGAAGGCCTTTTCCAAGTCATCCAAGGTGATATTGGTTAGACCATCGGTATTCGCTTTTCCTAAACGCTCCCGGATGATGCTGGCAATCCGTGTCTGAACTTCGGAGTCATGGGCACGAATAAAAACATAATTAGGAATAGGGTCACCGCTGTTGGTTTGACTACGATTTTTCAAGCCAGCTGTCGCCAAAGTGCTTAAATCGCTGCGGTAGGCTGTTGCATAGCCAAAAGCTCTCAACATGGCACTGCGTTGGTCATTATCAATAGACAAGGAGAAATTATCCTGATCCCTGACATAATCATTATCATTACCAGACCAAGCTTCTAAGATTGACAAGTGATCAATGGCATTCTTTTCATTTTGGTCAATGCCGTATTTTGCCTTGTAGTAATCGCGCTGAATCTGCAGGAGATCAGCATCGACATTATCCACTGCATCAACCCGAACGCCATCAAAGTTAGCTTCTTTATCACCCATAACAATTTCGCCCCAGTTCATGAGGTAATGGAAATGGTTGAGTTGTTCAGCTTGAACGATTGGGTTAGAATTATCAACATCGTTCGCTAAAAGTAACTCATAACCACCATAAGAAGATTTATGGTAATTGACGCGACCATTTTGCTGAGTAGGATTGCGGTTGAGCAAACGCCAATCTGAGTTAGCATGGGCCGTTGCATCGTTATTGCTAAAGAGTAAGGCTCCCCCTTGGAAGTGGTCCTGATTAGGGTAAGCTGTTGGATTTTCCGAATTGATATTCCACTGAGACTGCGATTGAACAAACTGACTCATCTTATTGCGCAACCAAGTCGTATTACCTTCGGAAGAAATTCTCTTTTCAATAGCAGCCTGAATAGTTTGGGCAGCACTATCAAGGTTACGGGAACTTTGTGTGTAGCTGCCAGAAATTAGGCCTTCCTTAGCCCAGAAATTAACATAGGCAGCCTTGGTCGCTGTATCTGGCCACCATGACATCAGGATAGGGCGAAAATCATTTTCACCACTGGCCACCCACGTTTGGCCATCTTTCAAGATAGCCTTAGGACGATACCAAGAGTCAGCTGTCAGATAATTATCAACTGTTTCAAAACTGCTAGCCTGATTGCTGTAAGCTTGATTATTGACGGCAAAATCATTTGCTGACGGTGTTTGTACTAACTTAGATAAGCTTAAATTGTCAAGCTGAGGAGTCGTTAGCTCAGGCGTTTCAGCAACCAACTGGTTAACATCTGTCTTGACCGTTGCTGGGGCCTGCACCAAACGGTTAACTTGTCTAGCAGCCCTTGGTTGAGCTACAGCCGTTTGAGTGGTTTGTACCTGTCTCTCTTCAACAGGAGCTTGACTGACTTGGTTTGTGACATTGGCTTGATCAGCACCCTTGTTTACTGAAAGATCAGCACTTTCCCCAACTTCAGGCTGAGTAAGAGCAGTTTGAGCTGCCGGAGCATCCTGAACTACTTGCTGCTCTGCTACAGTTTGGGGTTTCACAACTTCTGTTTGACTAGTCACAAGAGCCTGATCCGCTGACAATGCCTCATTAGCTACTGCCGAGTCCGCATTTACAGTGCTTACTCCCAACATTGTCATTGAAATGGCTGCTGTAGCAATGGCCACAGTCACCCATCGCTTCTTAACTTTTCGCATCTTGTAATGCAATTTTGTTTCTCTCTCCATGAAAAAAACTCCTTTGTAAAAAAATATTCGATGGTTAAAACAGTAAGTTATTAAAAACTATTTCAACCTTCTAATGATTTTACCAAATTATATGAATTTTTACTAGATAGTATTAAATTTTTTACAAAAAAATTTTTACTTTTAATCTTTTGCGGATAAGAAAAAGCGAGTCAGCCACTTTTGTAGCTGACTCGTTTTCCAGATTTAAATATTAAAAACTTAATAATGTTCTAGTCTCTGCCATTATTTCTTTTCTTTATTTCAAGTCCGAAGAAAGTAAAGGGAATTAAAAGGAAGGCTACGCCTAGGTATGGCAAGTAACTAATAGAATCACCCGTTTTAGGTAAAGCCTCCTTTGATTTTGATGAAGAAACTTTAGCACCATCTTTATGAACTCGGGTACGATTTGGAAAGACCGTCTGATCCGACGCACTGATGAGTGGCCCCGTCGTATCCCGACGCTTCGGATTCTGATCCTGGTCATCCGAAAGGCCGTCGCCATCATCGTCCACGTCCGTCACATCCGGTTCCCCGTCGCCATCCGTATCCCGTTGCACTTGGATCGTGATCTCCTTCGTCGTCGCATTGCCGGCGCCATCGATCGCCTCGATCGTCACAGGATAAGCATGACTTTCGTCCTCATCGCTCGTCCAGATTTCTTGGTCGGCCGAGCCGCTGATCTTACCGCTTGCTGAATCGTAGCTAACACCGGCTGGCAAGCCCGTCACTGCCGTGACCCTCGCGCTCGGATCGTCATTATCGCTAACGCTGACCTCGATCTCAAATGGCGTCTTCTCCAAGACCGTCTGATCCGACGCACTGATGAGTGGCCCCGTCGTATCCCGACGCTTCGGATTCTGATCCTGGTCATCCGAAAGGCCGTCGCCATCATCGTCCACGTCCGTCACATCCGGTTCCCCGTCGCCATCCNCCCCGTCGTATCCCGACGCTTCGGATTCTGATCCTGGTCATCCGAAAGGCCGTCGCCATCATCGTCCACGTCCGTCACATCCGGTTCCCCGTCGCCATCCGTATCCCGTTGCACTTGGATCGGCACCTGAACAGTAACAACTTCATTAGTAGAATTACCATTTGGTCGTGTTACTTTTAATGTTACAGAAACGGATAGACTGATATTCCTCTCTTCATCTTGTCTGCCGTTCCAATCCGTGACATCTGCTCTACCGACTAAATGGCCATTTTCATCTATTGAAAGGCCATAAGCATCAGTGCTTGGTACAATGGTGGCATTTGGTTTATTAGTAGTTACAACCGACTTTCCCCCTGCATCAGTCTTATCTACCAAGATGTTTGGTGTTACTGCTTGTGCGGTTAGCTTTTCAGTCCAAACCGCATAAAGCGTCACATTTGATGCTGGAATTTTGGCGCCGGTGCCATAGTTTTCGTCTCCTTCAACGGCACCTTCTTTTGTAGACCAGCCAATCAAATTATGATCGGGACGCCAGTAGCCTTGATTTCTAATGTAGACCGGACTGTTGGCCTTGTAACGTTTCTCAACAACTGGACCATTACCACCATTTGGATTGTAAGTGATCGTAGAAAAATTATAATCTGGATTCTGACGCCATTGAGCATATAAAGTCAAAGTATTTCCAGAAAATTGATTAAATGCAATTACTTCCCTAGGCGTATAACGCTTGCCACTTCCATCAGGTGAGGTATTCCAACCAGTAAATACTTGCTCCTCACTTGGAGCTTTCATGTTTCCTTGATCAACAATCGTTGTATTTTCCAAAAATTGCAAGTCATCTGTAGCTGGCGCATCACTACCGCCGTTAGCATTATAGACGATTGTCTTGGCTGGATACTCCCAGACAGGTACTAGGATCGTTCCTGGTTCAGTAATTTCATCCGCTAAGTTTGCCTTTTCTAGGCGACCATTAACTAATTTATACCATGTTGGCGCAAGTAGACTGCCATCAAAGTTAATCTTGTCATTAACCTCTAGATCACCATCAAATACCTTGCTACTATCAACTAGCGGAGTACCAGTCTCATCCTTCTCAACATTACCCCCACTATCTAAAACAGCATATTTATTATCCGGATTGAGAACAGAATTACCCGAGCTGACCAATAAAACATATTTATCTGTCGCACTGTTATCTAGGACCGTATCTTTATGAACCGTTACATCTACATACTCTTTAGCCCAGCCAGCGTAGTAGACCAAGCCGCCAGATGGCACCCGTGCATCAGAAAAATCAACGGGCTCACCACTTGTAGTCGCATTGTCATACCAGCCGGTAAAGACGTAGCTGACCCCGAATTCGTCCTTTTTCTTGGTCACATACTGCTCCATTGAAGTTGGGACAAGGGGTTCTACTTTTGATTTGTAGTCGACATTTGACACAAAGTCTCTGATAGCATCATTATTGGTCACAAAGGTGACATTGAATTTCTTTTTACGATAGTAGGCCCTAATATCACTGCCGTCAATTCTAATACTAGTCGCACCAGGTCTTTGTCCCTCAATACGAACAAAACTATACCCTTCTACCGGTGCCGTAATATTAAGTGTATTGCCAACAGATGAATTAATAGTTACCTGATTGATCGTTTCACCAGTATCAACATCAATATAGTAAAGTGTTGGCCGGGCAGATAATACGATAGTATCCTGAGTAACAGTCGTATCCTGGGTTGGCATAGGGAAGTTGAGTCGGGCCAATAGGTTATTAGATGGGCTTATACGCCATGATGACACACCCTTATTATCCAGATAAGGAGTCAGCGGCTCTCCCCACTTAACATAGTAGGTTGATGTATTATTTCCCCAATAAGTCCTCATCACAACATCCAAACGGAATTTGTGCCGTTCATAATAGACATTAAGAACGGCTTCACCGTCACCTGTAATGCTTTTTTGACCAACTTCCGGTTGGTAAGAAGACAGGTCATAGAGATTATTGCTGGTAAGGAAAGTTGGGGTACGGTGGATGATGAGATCCCCCGTCCGTCCTCTTAATTCGTCAATCGCTCCAACCGCATAATTAATACCGCTAGATTCACGCGTTCCAGTTGGATTTTCTATCCAGTAGACAACCTTATAGGGAGTATCGGTATTAGCCGTCCACTGCGCCTTATAAAATTGATCATTTGTAATCTCAGCAGCCGTATCAACAGCAGCACCCGTCCGGCTGTTAATCCAACCTGCAAAAGTATAACCTTGACGAGTGGGCTGGGGCAGACCATTTGGTAGATTATCTGCTACAGATCCAGAATCAATATAAATGCTGGCAATGCTGGTTCCACCGTTGGAATCAAATGCAATGGTCTTTTGATTTTTAATAACAGCATAAAGGGTAGTGTCCCGTGTAATCGCTCGATTAAAATCAAAAGAATCACTGCCATTAGGCGAAGTTGACCAGTGAGAAAAAATAAAGGAATCTTTCGGAGACAAGATAGCCACATCATCAGCATCAGTTGTTGTCCCTGTCGGAATTTCCTTCACTGATACGATGACACCCTCGTCATTTTTAAACGTTACGCGGACTGTATCCGAGTAATTCGCATGAATAGCAACTTCTTCTCCCGCTGGAAAATCAACGGGCTGGCTGAAGTCTAAAATTTGGCCATTATACAACCACCCTTTGAAGGCCTTATCTCCCGATATTGGAAGATTTGGTTCTAAAAGATAATCGCCCGTCTTAACATATTGGGTAGATACCAGCTCATTTTCATTATAAAATTTGACTTCTGTAATGCCTAAACCAGAAATATCTGCAGCCTCGTCAGGTTCCGGTGGAAGCTCAGAATCACTTGGGCTCTCGGGTGCTGTTGCCGCTATATTCAACGCAGTGCTGCTGGCTACCGATGCGCGAAAAGCACGAACCAAGGGCTGGCTTTCCTCCGGTTTAAGGTCAAATCTAGGGCTGGCAGACGAGTCAATCTCAGTTGCTGAGTTGATAGTATTCTGATTGACAACAGCTACTTGAGGTGCCCTATCCCTTTGCTGATCCGTATTTTCCCAACTAGTCGAAACTGCTGAGGAGGGCTCAGAAACTTCCCTGTCCTCTCCAGCCTTTTTTGAATCTTCGCCAGTTTCTTTAGCCGTGACTTGCAAGGTAATCGTATTATCAGCAGATTCCGTAATGGTTTGCGTTACGGCTCCCCCAAGCAGCTGATAGTTAGCCAAGGCAGCAGCTGAAGAAATTTCTTCGCCATTTTCCGTTACGGAAGTGCTAGCCGGAGTTTGATCTAGAACGGTTACGGTCTTTGTCTTAGTTGTTCGATAAACTTCCTGCCCAGAGGTATCAGCGTAAACAACCGTATAAGTAATCGTTACTGTCCTTGCTGCTTCTTGAGCCTCATTGACCGAATCCTGATTTTCTTCATTAGAAGCTGCCGAAGCATCGCCACTATCAGCCACATTAGGGGACTCATCTGCTAGCTGAACTGCACCTGCGTTACTATTTTGAGTTACAAGATCCTCTGATTTAGCAGACGCTCCCAAAGACACCATAAATAAGGTCAATCCCAAAAGGATCGAACCGGCTCCAATATGTTTGCGTTTTCTGATCGAAAACCGCTGTTTTTCTCTGATAGTGTGCTTCACTGATCTCTCTCCTTTTTAATTTATATGTAATATTATATAATTTATACTGAATAATTACTACGATAACAGCTTATGTTTCATTTTTAGTTCGTTTTTTTACATAAATAAAAAGGGAGTAGGAAAGAACCAAAAATTGAAAATTTTGGTTCTCACCACTCTCTAATTTCTAGGCGGTGACCTGAAACGGTCTCTCCCCAGACCGTTTTTGATACTTGCTTTGCAAGTTTTATCCCGATTAAAAAGGTCTTCCAGACCTTTTTAACCCACCCCCGCATAAGCTCCCAAAGATCTGGGGGATCTTTTAAGGTTGGAAATAAGATGAACAGCGTTCATCACATTTGTTTAGGTTTTCCGCTTTGGCCTTGCGGCAAAAGGAAAACCAGCCAACCACCGCATCAAGAGTTTTGCCCTCGATTACTAGAATCATTAACTCGTCAACCACAAAGCCCTCACTAAGATTATACACCTAGTGAGGGCTTTGTGCCCGTTTTCATTATCCTGTGGGTGAGGGCGGAGCCATCATGGATGTTTTGCCCAGCCTCTTGAGTTCAGCATAAACTATGAGGAGAGCTAGGTGTGTTTCAGTAAGAGAATCACCTTATGATAGATTTAATACGCTCAACCTCTTGCTTAGGAATTAGCATAACAGCCTGACGGTTCCGGTAATCTATCGGTTCTTTTGACATACTCAGCAGCTCATAGCCAAGCTTTTGCCCCATGATACTAGCAGCCGCGTAGTCCCACGGTGAAATAACTGAAAAATAGCCCATCAATTGCCCTTCTAGAACCCTACTCATGCTAATACCTGCACTGCCAAGCACCCTTACACCCAGAAGTTCCTGAGCCAAGTCAGCTAGGCCATGATAATTTCTGGCATACATACTGCCATTAGCACCAATTAACTGGCGACTCAAGGGATAAGGGCGATAAGGAACTAGCTGACGATCATTACAGGTAACAGGAAATTGATCACCCCCGCTGTAAAGCTTCTCAGCCATGACATCATAAATAAGTCCAAATTTACCCAGTCCTTCTTCATAATAGGCAATCATCACGGCAAAATCACGCCCCTGCGCAATGAAATTAACCGTTCCGTCAATGGGATCCAAAACCCAAACGCGGCCGTCCTTAAGATCATGATAAAGATTATTTTCCTCACCCAAGATATTGTCCTGCGGGTAGGCAGCCAGAATACGCTCGACCATAAAGTCTTGGGTATCCTTATCAATATTGGTGACTAAATCATCAAAGCGTTCTTTTTCTTCAATCTGTAAATCTTCCGCCATTCGCCCGCGAACATAGGCACCGGCCTGACGGATTAAATCTTGTGCAAACTGAAATTTAGCTTCCAAGAGAAATCCATCCTTTCTCTTGAGCTTTAGCAGCCTGCACTGCTCTATAGATAGAGTAGCCGCTGCTCTTTTCAAAGGCACGATCAATCTGCTTTTCCTGCATCTTGCTCGGAACCACTGCCTTAAATGCTTTGTAAGTACCTAGCAGTGTTTGGGCATCAGCTCTTGTTTCGTAAACTTCCTCAATACGATTCAAAAAAGAGAGCACTGATGTAATCTCGTCAGTGCTCCAAGAAGAATCGAGCGGATAAGAATAATTTTTATTCATGGCTTCCCTCTAATTCTGCTCTAAGTGTTGCTTGACGAAGCTCCTGCTGCCGATAATCACGGGGCAAAAAGGCGCGAATTTCATCTTCATTAAAACCGATTTGCATCCTTTTCTTGTCCAAAATAATCGGGCGGCGAAGCAGGCTCGGATTTTCAGCAATTAAATCAATCAATTCTGAAATAGACAGCTCGTCAACATCCAAATCTAATTTTTGAAAAACTTTTGATCGGGTCGAAATAATATCTTCAGTCCCATTTTCAGTCAAGGCTAAAATAGCCCTCAATTCCTCAGGAGATAAGGGACTGGTAATAATATTATGCTCCTGAAAGGCCACCTCATGATTGCTCAGCCAAGCACGGGCTTTACGGCAACTGGTGCAGCTAGGTGATAAAAATAGCGTAATCATAAAAGCAAAACCTCAAACCCTTTCACCCTGACATTATACAAAAAATCATTCTAAATTACTAGATAATTTTGAACGAGCCTCACTTGCTGTCCAAAATTTCCTTCCCCAATCCGATTTAAACTGGGTGAGAAGCTTCCCATTTTTTGGCAGCTATTTGATCCTGATGAAGCTGATCAACAAGCTCATCGATATTGTTGAACTTGATCATCTCACGAATTTTATCCAACCAGATGATCTCTAGCTGCTCACCATAAATGTCGCCATCAAAATCAAATATATGGGCCTCTAGTCGTAATTCGCTTCCTCCAAAAGTAACATTTTTTCCAATACTAGTCATAGCCCGATAACGCTTATCTGTCATAAGAACATCCGTAACATAAACCCCATCCGCCGGAAGAAATGTACGGTCAATCGGGGCTAAATTAGCCGTTGGAAAACCTATAGTACGGCCACGTGCATCCCCGTGAACAACAAGCCCTCGAGTAGAAAATTCATAACCGAGGAGATGGTTTGCCTGAGCTACGTTTCCTTGTGCCACCAGTTGGCGGATACGCGTCGAAGAAATTTTTTCTCCTTTTGATTTCACTTCCGGAACAGTAACCACCCGACCTCTAAAATTTCGAGACAAGTAGTCTGCATCGGTCCGGTTATGACCAAATTTATAGTCAAAACCAACTACGATAACCTGGGCTTGCAGTCGCTTGATGTAAGTATTGATAAAATCATCCGAACTGACCTTAGAAAAAGCCGCTGTAAAACTCGTTAAATAAAGATAATCCACTCCATAATCCGCAAACAAATTATAGCGCTTTTCCGGATAGGTTAAATGATTAAGCAGATCCGGCTCAAAATGCGCAAAAGTTAACTTGGGAGATTCGTAGAAGGTCAGCACAGCCACCTTCAGCTGCTCCTGCTGAGCAATTTCCCGAGCTTTGTCAAAGAGAACTTTATGGCCACTATGCAGAGCGTCAAAATATCCCAAGACTAAAACTGTATCAGTATTTAGCTCAATATCCTCCGGCCCTCTAATAGAAATAATATCCATAATATATTAAATTAAAACCTTTCGCGGCTTATAAGAAGCCCTTCTTTTTTCTAAAATAGCAATAAGATGTTCTTCATGAAAGGCAGCCAAGATTTCTTCCTGCCTCTCCAAGGGAATAAAACGACCGACAGCGATAGCTTTTTTAGCATCCTCTGATACATCTACTCTCGGTAAATCCGTAACCCCGTATTCTATGGGAAGCAAAAAAGAATCATCCTTCGCCACTACCTTATTAGCTATCTCAGCTAGGCTCAAGGCAGTGTCTAACCGTAGACCTGCTGAGGCCGTGCGCTGAAGTCCAGACATATGACTAGCGTACCCCAGATGACCTCCTAAATCAACCGCCAAGGTACGAACGTAGGTCCCCTTACTGCAGGTCACGCGAAAACTGAAACGGCAGAGTTCATCTTCAAAAAATAAAGGTGATGTCCGGATGAACTCCCTGATAGTGACCTGACGCTTGGGACGCTCAACGGTCTCACCAGCTCGAGCATATTCATAAAGTTTCCGCCCCGCGATCTTAATCGCTGAGTACATAGGAGGAATTTGTTCAATCTGACCGACAAAAGCTGTCATCGCCCGGTCGACCTCTTCTGCTGTTAAATACTGCGGTACTGGCGTCCGACTGATAAGCTCGCCGCTTGCATCCTCTGTCGTCGTTGAGTAACCAAGAGTTATTTCGCCTTCGTAGACCTTACCAGCCTCTGTCATATACTCAATCACCCGAGTTGCCTTGCCGACAGCAATAGGTAAAACACCGGTCACATCTGGATCTAAGGTCCCACCGTGACCAATTTTCTTTTCCCCTAAAATTTTTCGTAGTTTGAAAACTGCATCGTGGCTGGTCATACCAGCTTCCTTTTTCAAATTGATAATTCCCGAAATCATACCTCCCATTATATCATAGATTATCTGACCTTAACCACCAATAACCAATATGTGGTACTATTCAGTAAAAAATTTAAAATCACAATCTGTTGAGGCTGGGTAAAAACTCGCCCAGTATCCCTGTTTTGGAATAAGCTCTCGGCGCAGCAGTGGTTGGAGGCAAGATTTGTTGGCGACGCCAACTTAGCCTTCCCCCTACACCGTTCATTAGGCACTTCGGCACCAATGAATTATTGTTGGCTGGTCTTTCTTTTGCTACAAGGCCAAAGCAGAGAAGCCTAAACGAATGTGATGAACATTGTTCATCTTATCTCCAATCTCACCAGAGTCGCTAGCGCATTCAATTATTTTGATTCGCAAATAAGACTATGATAAATAAGTTTCTTGAACAAATCAAAAGGGGCTTCATTAACTGCCCCTTCTGCTCATCCGATTTCTTTATTTTTACTTTAACTCAGTAACGATTTCATTACATAGCATTGAGACATCTAGCTGTTCATCTCTCTTATATTTCTGCTATGACTCCCTACAAGTCAGATACCAAACAATCGTTTTTAATAATGGCAGCAGCCACCTTCTTCTCACTGATTGGAACGGTAACCAACCATCATATGGGGATAACGGCTGCTTAAAAATACAAATAAAGATTGTAATCTCTGATCGGTTATCCTTCCCACATTTTTAATACTGAGGGATCTTGTTTTGCTAAAAATACTGACAACATTTAAATATGAAAAGGTCCTCTCAGCCGAACCGTTCCGTGTCTGTGGCTTAAAGATATGGTGATAAATAGTAGTCGCGCTGTCCAAATCTGCAATGAAAAATCCACTGTGATAAGTAATCAAGTGATGGCGATAAACTAAAAACTGCAGCTCATCATCCCAATAATCTGCCTGTTCTCTCGCCAACTGCAAGTTACCGCTCAGCTCTGGATAAATATTGTAAAGCTCCGTATAGGCCTGCTGGCTCAAACGTTTCTGGCGAAAACCTGTTGTAACGTAAAAGACACCAATAGCGATGAATACACCGCCAGCCGTGGTGCCTACGATATGATTACTGCCATCAGAACGAATAGTGACAGCTAGTACCATACCAATGATAATAATAATAAAACCAACAATTAACCTGCCCAAAAAGCCTGCACTACGATCGTCTGCCAACATAAATAAAACCTCCCTAGAAATAAACTTCAGCCATATTTTAACACTAAGAAGCGTGATATTTACAAAAATTTTTTAACAAAATGCTATCACTTTATTTCAAAATCATTACTGTTTTTAGACATCACGATGAATTTCACTGTCCAATTCCCTAAAAGGTTTGATGTCTTGCACATATTCTAAGACTCCCTGAAATTCTCCAGCATCGTCACGAACTGCTGCATAGGTGACATAAACGAATTTCCCCAAGCGCTCAGATGGGAACCACATTTCCACCTTGTCTTTTTGGCCTGTACGCAGAACTTCAAACACTTTTTTGACCTTGTCCAAAACCTTAGGAGGGTGACAAAGCTCTACATTGCGACCAATCTGACTGGGCAGACGTTTAAAAATCATGTCCTTAGCCGGCACATGGTTGTTATAATACTGGAAGATATCGTCCTTATTGACAAAGGTGATCTCTAATGGTAGGTGATCAAAAATCAAATTTGCCTGTTCAAGGGATAGGTAGCCATGAGTAAAAGGTTGGGGGGTTGTTCGATCAATAGCGGTTTTCTTTTTTGGGGTAAAGGTAATAGTAAATTGACCTTCAGGTGTATCAATAACCTGCTGCCCCTCTTCTAAGCTCAGCGATTGACCTTGTAGCTCAGTCTCACTAGTAGGTACTGCTTCAGTTTCAGCTTTCGCTGTCTCAAAAGACTCTCTGTGAGGGATCCACTCTTCTTCAGGTTTAACAATAGCATAACCAACAGTCTCGCTTTCTCTAGCAATCTTCAGCCAATCATCCTGGGTGAAGATTTCCAGCAGAATCATCAGCAAAATAGATTCTTCTTTAAAAATCATTTGCTCGAATTCTTCTGCAAAAGCCTCAAACGCTTCGTTAACCTTTGCTATGTCAACACTGGGCAGTTGGTCTACCAAATCTTGGACCTGCTTAAAAAGCTCTCGGATCTCATCGTCCACACCCCACATTACTCTGGGAGGAGAATCATGACCGTAGGCCTCCATGATAGGAAACATGAGTTCTTCCTTACGTTTATAATGACAGCGAAACTCTCCTAGCAAACGCATTTGATGCTTTAGACCCTTGATAATGTCTTTTTGAAATCCGGCATTCTCAGGTTTGGCATAATTATCTAAAATCCGGCGAATCCGCATAAGTGCACCGCGCAGCGCTAAATTTTCCTGTTTAAAAACATAGACAGGGTGCCCAGGATGCTCTGTGTCATCTACTTCAACGTCTTCAACTGCATTTTTAAAAAGATTAGCATGCACATCGCACAGCTCCATGACATCCTCAAAGGTAACACCTGAATGCTCATCAGACATCAGCTCATGTTCCATCAAAGAGATTTCCAGTGCAGATACCCCCTTGAAATGTTGATTAAAACGCTCCTGAACCGATTCCTGACTGGCGCCATGGTGGAGGTCTATCAGAATATTCTTTAGTATGTCAATACGATTTGTATCCATCTTAGTCTCCTATCACATCATAACCGTTAAATTCCAAGGTTTGTTTAATCTTAGACAGAGGAATACTGGCTAATTTAGAACCAGCTTTTAAACTAGTGGTCCGCCCAAGTGTATGGAGCATAGCTGGGTTAGCCAAGGGTTTAAAGCCGAGCTCGATCAAGATGTCCTTGACTTCCGGATGTTCCTTAATAATAAGGGCCACCGGTTTTGATAGATCTATTGTATTCGTCATAAGGTATGACTCCTCTTTCTTTTAAAGTTACTTCATTATAGCAAAAACAGCTCAGCCTCGCCGCTTAAAAATGATTTTTCGGTACCTGTGTTTGAGCTCTACCTTTGAGAAAAAGGAGTAATAACTGTGACCCTCTGCCTAATAAGTACTCTACTCGAAAAACTGGATAGATTAAAAGCCCCGGCAAGACCGAGACTTTTTCCTTTAACTTATTTGGCTTCCCAATAACGAATGGTATATTCTGTATGAGTGAAAGTATTGCTGCCTTCATCATAGACTACATTTGTGCTAGTAGAGTCGCCACGCCAGTAATACTGAGAAAAATCTGTCCCTTCAGTTGGGATACCGTAGCCAGCAACATTAACGTTGACAACATTGGGATTAGTGACATAAACCTGACGGGGAGCTGGGGTTAAATCTGGATTAGGAGTTCTTCCGTAACGATTAGTCTCCGTAATCCCTAGGGCTGAAACACTAGATGTTGTTGCTAGCATAGCCCCTACCACAGCTGAAGTCAAAAGAATTTTTTTAACTGGTAATTTCATGACTAGAAAGGCCTTCCTTAATTAAAATGATAACATTGAGAAAACTCAACTATCCTCTAATTTAATAAATTCACGACCATCCGTCAAGAAAAATATCGTTAAATGTCGATATTTTAGCTTGAAATGTTCCTACCTTTATTTTTTAGTAAAAAAATACTAAGTAGAGGTCTCGTTAGGTTCCCGCATTTTTTAGTACAAATCACAACTAGCCCTAAATCAGTTTTTTCATCGGTTTTCAGTCAAAGAGTATTTAAACAGTTACTGCAATTAGAGCATGCAAAAGGAGCTGAAGGCAAGCTTTCAACTCCTTTTAGTCTATTTAGTCAAAGATAACAGAAAGTAATTCACCTGAATCAGCATCAAATGTATAGGTTCTATTATCAATTCTAACGGTCGTACCCTTAGCTTGAGTGCCGTCTTCATTAAAGTAGAGATGTTGACCATTAATATCGTGGAAACCTCTGTAGGCTGCACCATCGTAACCAAAGTAATACCAGTTTCCATCAACTAGTACAAAGCGATTTGTGACACGTGCACCTGTATCAGCATCATAGAAGTATTTACGACCATTAGCTGCGGCAACAATAATACCTTTAGCCTGCTTACCTGTCTTAGCATCAAAGTAGAGTTGGTTATTCTTAATTCTTTGATCACCTTTAACAGCATAGCCGTCTGCTCCCATATAATACCATTCATTAGAGCCGGCTTGCGTCTCAATAAAGGCGTTAACAACAAGGGAACCAGTGTCAGCATCATAGTAGCGTCTGCCTTTTTGATCATTGACAAATCCGCCTTTGACTTGTTTACCAGTCTTGGCATCAAAGTACAATCTCTGTCCCTTGATGGTTTGCTCACCCTTGACTAAATGCCCATCAGCATCAGCATAATACCAAGCATTGTGGCCAGTCGTAAAGAAGGTTGCAACCTTAAGCTCGCCAGACTGTGCGTCGTAGTAAGAGATGTTGCCTTTCTTATCTGTGACAAAATTCCCTTTAACTTGGGCACCCGTCTTAACATCGAAGTACAGCTGTTGCCCTTTAATCGTCTGAGCCCCCTTAGCGAGGAGACCTTGCTCATTCAGGTAATACCAGTGGCCCTGGTGAAGAAGGAATTGATCCTTAACCAGATTACCACTGTTTTTATCGAAGTAACGGGTTTGACCATCCTTATCCGTCACAAAATCTCCCTTGACCTGATAACCATTTTCATCATAGTATTGGATGTTGCCATCAATCGTAACCAGGCCAATGGCCATAGCACCATTGCGATCGAAGTAACGGTATTGAAGGTTACCATCAGCATCTGTTGTTTGGAACCATTTATTACCCTTGTACATGATACCGGTCTTACCATAGTAGTAAGATTTACCATCTTCTCTCTCCAGAATAGTGTCTTGAAGAGTGATACCATTTGGCAGCATGTAGTAGAATTGACTGTTAATGACAGCTGGGCCAGTAACCATATAACCTTCACGGTCAAAGTAATAGAGATGACCACCTTCCTGAATAAAGGCTAATTTAGCCTTATTACCAGAAGTCGTATAGTAAGTCATTCCCTTACCATCATGATAGAAACCAGTCTGAGCGGTCTTATCACCTGTCAACGCAGCTGGTAAGAATTCACCCTTATCATTAACCGTAAAGTATTTACCTGTTCCGCTGTCACTAAGGACATAGTCTGTACCGCGTCCCAGGACATTGGTTCCGTTGAAGTATTTAGCTTCCCAAACCTTAAGTTTAACAGTCGGATCAATCGTCTTACCAGTTGAGATCATCTTAACATCAAACATTTCAGGGTATTGCTTTTGCAATTCTGCAAGGAATTCCCCACCGTACTGAGCCTGATAGTCCTTACCGCTGCTCTTGGTGTTAGCTAGATAGAGTTTTTTAACTAAAGGTTGGTCATGCTTAACCTTACCGTAATTATCAACACGCGTACCAGTAACTACTTCTTTACCTGGCAATTGATAGATTTGGTCTGGAACCCAGTCAGCAATTGCTTGGATACCTGCAGCATGGAGAGCCTTAAGGGCATTAGCCAAGTCTTCCTTAGAACCATATTTATTATTCTTGCTCATAGCAAGGTCATAACGGTCACTGAAGGCATATCCGTTTTGAATAATCGAATCCAGGAAGGTACCATCAGTTGCTGATACATACTGCGGCGCCATCTCAAATGACGTTACTCCCCAAGCCTTGAAGAGATCTGTATTTTGTGCAATCAGCTTATTGGTATACTCAGCATCTGTCGTTATAAAATCTTGGAAATTAGAGAAACCTTCATAAATCAATTGTGATTCTAAAGCCTGAGTTGCTTGATAAGTTTGATCGTCCTTACCATAAGCTTTGTTTGAGGCAACAACACGGATATCTTGATTTTCCTTAGCGCCAACTGGCACCCAAACAGCCAAATAACCATTGACTTCAACCTGTTTGTAACCCTTGATTTCACTGCCTGTGAAAGTAATGAAACCATCCTTATCGGCAACCTTTGTGATGGTCGTATCTGAATCGTTAAGATATTTTTGCAGGCCCTTATCAGTCGTTAAGAGCAATGGTCGATAGGCTTGACCAGCATGAATCTTACCAACATTGACCTTAATCTCTTGATCCTTAGCCAATTTAAGCTCTGGATTATTGGAAACCAATGTGAACATACCAGATGTTTTGGCCAATTTGCCACCAGTCGTATCATCCGCAGACATGACATCTTGACCATAGCGAACAGAAACTAACACTTCTGTATTATTCAGGACAGCATCTGAATGGTTAGTGTCCATGCTGTCATCAGGTGTATAGCCCTTGAGATCCATTGTCTGACCACCAGCTGCGTAGCGAATACGAGCCCGCATCAAGGTATCAATAGCATCATAGTATGGAGACTTCGTCGCCATGTATTGCCCATCATCAGTATAGAGATCGCCGTAATAAACACGAGTGACAGACTCCATATTCGACAGCATCAAAGCATAGGCTGTTGGGATATTATAGTGGGTATAAACCTTATCCACACTCTTCATATCCGCATTATAAATTTTGAAGGCTTCTTTCAATTGATCTAAGGTGAAAGTAAAGCCGTCCGTCGTTGGGTCAATCTTTTCAGCGATAATCTTAGCAATGACGGTTTGTACTTCTGAGTCATGAGCACGAACAAAGACATAAGAAGCCTGTGTATCACCATACTTATCGTTGACCGTACGATCAGTCAAGCCGTATTCTGATTTAATCAGATTTTCCATGCCAGCTGAACGCTCACTGTAAGGACGCGTCAGCGTGTAAAGAAGAGACGTACGTAGACCATTATCCATGGCTAGGGCTGCCCCTTTAGTATCCTGGTTGTAATAGTTGTCGTTATAAGACCATGCTTCCAAGATAGAGATATGAGCCAAAGCCTTAGCCTCTGACTTATTAACGCCATAGACAGAGTTAAAGTAGTTCGTATAGATTTGAAGCATATCGGCGTTAACATTATCAACCGCATCGACACGAATACCGTCAAAGTTGGCATCCTTGTCTCCCATGACGATAGAACCCCAGTTCATAAGGTAGTGGATTTGGTTGAGCATTTCTGCTTGAACGACTGGATTAGAGTTGTCTACATCATTAGCTAATAAGAACTCATAACCACCATAAGTATCGGCTAAATGATATTTAGTTTTACCAGTTTGGTAGGTAGGGGTACGATTGAGCAGGCGGTATTTAGAATCTGCCCATTCCGTTAATTTATTATTGGTGTAGAGGATAGCACCACCTTGAAGATGGTCTTTTTTATCATAATTTTCAGAATCGCTGTTCCATTGAGACTGGGTTGCTACGAAAGCAGCCATTGCTTCACGCAACCATGCTGAACTCTTCTCTTTGCTGATACGTTGTTCAATATGTTTTTGAATCAACTCAGCAGCCGTATTAAGAGCTACTTGCGATGTTTTATTGGTAAATTTTTCGTCCTTGATTCCTAAAGCATCAATCATATAATTGAGGTAGGCTACCTGTGTATCCTTATTTGGCCACCAAGCCATCAAAACAGGACGCAAATCAGTTTCTTTAGAATCAACCCAAGTCTGGCCGTTTGACAGAATCTTAGCAGGACGGTACCAGCTTTCAGCGGTCAAGTAACCATCTACAAGTTCAAAGCTCTTTTCAGATGAATCGTAGGCCTTATTGTTAACTGAAAAGTCTGTCACAATCGGAGTCAAACCCTGTGTAAAAGAATGGGTTGATGTACTTGAAAGTGCCCCGGTCTCCCCATCAAAATACAACATTTGACCCTTAACGGTAATGACAAAATTCTTCTTATAAGAACCATCTTCTAAGACATAATAGTATTTACCGTCTACCTTTTTAATCTTATCCAAAGACAAGGCTGCAGCTTCTTCTTGCTCTGTCAGACTTGACTTAGCGGCTTCTGGAGTTTGAGTTGCAACCGCTGCCTCTTCAGAAGTGGCCGTTTGGCTGCTTACTGAAGCCTGTTGAGTAGGCTGAGCTTTCACATCGGCCGCTGGTTGAGTTTGAGCTGCTGAAGGCTGAGACTGCTGCTCCACTGGTGCAGTATCTGCTGCCTGTGCCTGAGACTGTTCAGAGGTGGCCGTTGCACTGACAGTACCAGCATCTTTAGAGTCCGCTACTACTTCATTGTCGGCTCCTTGATCTTGAATACTGTCAACCGCCTGTACATCTTTAGCAGTCTCATCCGCAGAAACAGTCTGACTGACCGCCCCTGCTCCGACTACACTTGCCAAACCAGCAGAAGCCACAGCAATAGTCACCCATTGCTTTTTAACCTTATGCAACTTGTAACGTAATTTTCTCTCCATGAAAATCATTCTCTCCTTAATAAGTTTTAGCTGGTAAAATAATATCGGAGGCTGAATTATTTTACTCACCAAACTATATTAGCATTTTTTCAAAAAAATTACTAGTTATTTACAGTTTTTTTGTTGAAAAATAATACTCATATAGACTGTTATAGCAAGCTTTCAGGAGATTTATCTGCTAGGTTTTAGACTGAAAATCTGCTTTTTATGAAAAAACAGCCCAACTAGCTAACAAACATTAGAAAACTGCCATGTTTGAAAACTTGTGGACTAATAATAGAATAGGCCTAACACTGCCACTGCTATAAATTTGTTGCTTCTATAAAAATGAGCTTGGACACTTGCCCAAGCTCATTTTTCTTATAATTCGATATCACCAAAGAGATCTGCCATTGAGAAACCTGTTTGTGTTTCTGGTAATTCGTAATCGTGCTTAGCTTCACGTTTTGGACGACGTGGACGTGACGGGCGTTTTTCACCCTCACCTTCAGCCTGTGCTGGACGCTCTTGCAAAGCCTTGATCGATAATGATACACGCTCAGCCTCAGCATTTACATCAAGTACTTTCACCTGAACTTCTTGACCAACAGACAAAACATCTTTTGGATTTTCAACACGCTTGTGCGAAATTTGTGAAATGTGAACCAGACCATCAATACCCGGTAATACTTCAACAAAAGCGCCAAAATCGGTCAAACGTTTAACAGTTCCGTCAATAACATCACCAGCAGCCAATTTTTGTTCTACGCCATCCCAAGGTCCAGGTGTCGTTGCCTTTAATGACAAGGATACACGGCCTGCTTCTTCATCGATAGCAAGAACCTTAACATCAATCTCATCACCAACAGATACAACTGATTTTGGTGAAACATTGCGCTCATGAGATAATTCAGTAACGTGAACAAGTCCGTCAACACCGCCGAGGTCAACAAAGGCACCAAAGCTTGTCAAACGAGCAACCTTACCAGTAACGACTGAACCCACTTCAAGTTTTGAAAATACTTCCTTGCGGGCTGCTGCTGATTTTTCTTCAACAACTTCACGACGAGATAAGATAAAACGGTTTTCTGCTGGATCAACTTCTTTGATTTTAGCTTCGATATCCTGACCGACAAATTGCTCAGTATTGCGAACAAAACGCGTATCAAGCATTGATGCTGGAATGAAACCACGGAGTCCTTCAAATTCAACAGAAAGACCGCCCTTAACGGCACGAGTGCCTTTTACAGTAACAACTTCTTCTTCGCGACCTACAAGTTTGTCCCAAGCTTTCCGTGCTTCCAAGCGTTTTTTAGAAACCAAGTAGGTTACCGTATCCGTGTCTTTTCCAACAACTTGACGAAGTACAAGCACCTCGATTTTATCGCCGGATTTAACAAAGTCGTTAATATCAGCTTCACGGTCATTTGTCAATTCACGAAGTGTCAAGACACCTTCGATACCAGTACCTTCTATAATTACGTTTGCTTGACCATTATCAACTGTCAAAACTTCAGCAGTGACAACATCACCAGGGTTAACTTCGCTAACACTGTTTAGCAAATCTTCAAATTCGTTCATTCTAAAAAATCCTCCAGTAGACAGCTGACAAAAATCGGTCAACTGCCTGACAACACTATATTTTCTTAAGGCAAACCCGCAAGGACACACTAATATCACTATGGCGGTCTTAGGTAAATCCTAATACCTCAGACTGGGGTAGCTGGATTCGAACCAACGCATGAGGGAGTCAAAGTCCCTTGCCTTACCGCTTGGCTATACCCCAAGAATCGATGGTTAAGATAACAATAGTGCAACTGAACACGAGCTAAGCGCTGGGTCAAAAAGATAAGCCGATTAGAAAATCAGGATTTTCTATCGCCTTCCTATTTTGACTGGGCGCTTTACGCTCTTTGTATCTTAACAATGGAAGGGGAGGGATTCGAACCCCCGAACCCGAAGGAGCGGATTTACAGTCCGCCGCGTTTAGCCTCTTCGCTACCCTTCCATGCAACTAGGGTTCATTCTAACATAAACAAACCTTTGCTGTCAACAGTTTTTAATGATTTAGATTGTAATTTTCAATGATCTTTTCGATTGCCTGATCCAGTGTCGGATAGAAATTGGTAAGGCTATCATTTACCACTGTGGCAAACTGGCTGTCCATTTCAACAATATGGCCCACTGTGCGCTTACCAATTGCTAATTCATACCCTTCAAGGGACTTACCAGATACAGACACTCGGGCGTCTGACAGCTGCACTTCAATCTTTTTATCTTTTTTTGCCATGGCTTAACTCCGTCTTTATGAAATTTCTCCTACATTTTACACGAAAACAAAAAAGCTTGCAAGAGCAAGCTTACAGACTGAAGACAAAGCTCTTGGAATTACATTTCTAAGAGCTTTTTGCTCTGTTTAGGAGTATACTAAAAGAAAACAGTTTGTGAGGTAAGGCCATGTTTCACAAAGAAAAGCCAGATTATAACC
>NZ_JBZFUM010000015.1:0-57333 GCF_058314535.1 Streptococcus sp. ELY_125
TACGAGTTCGTTTGTGGTAAGATGGGTGTAGGTCATTTATGGTAGTTCCTCTCAGACAAATGTGGTGTTTATCTGAGCCTAACATAAATGGCTTTTTTCTGTCTAGCTTAATTTTACAAATTGGGCAACTAAAACGCGCCAAGGCTGAAAATTATTGCCAGATGGCGCATAGCTGGCATGTTTCAGCATATCGACGATCACACTTTTTTCCAAGATTGCTTGGGAATCAAAATGTCTGACAGACCGACGTTCATCCAAAAAGCTTAAAATATTTTCCATAATCTTGTATCCTCCTTTGTGTTTCTTAACAATTTCATTATAATAAAGCTAATAATGAAAAAACAGTAGTCACTTTTTTGTGACCACTGTCTTAGGAGACCCTGCTATGCAAACAAACACACACTGGAACTGTGGGGTATCAAGATTAATGGACAGTATTTCGGGAAAATGGAAACTCAATATTATCTGGATTATCTCACAGCATGAGTCTATTCGTTTTAACCAGTTAAAGCGTGAAGTAGAGGGAATCACCAAAACCATGCTGACACGCGCTTTAAACGATTTAATAGCCGATGGCCTAGTGCTCAAAACAGACCTACAAACCTTACCTTTTCACACTCAGTACCGCTTAACAGCAAAAGGACAAGAACTATTGAAGCTTTTACTCAAACTCAACACATGGGGTAAAGATAATATGTAGCTGCCCTCTATGTTAGAAAGCAACAAAATATTGACATTTAGTCTATAAATTTATAGACTGTTACCAGTATTATCTATTACAAGGAGGCCATTTATGAAAACAATCAACGCCACGTTCTTTATTAAAGAGGATAATCGTCAAGATTTCTTGCAGGCGATTCAACCACTGATTGAATCCTCAAGACAAGAAAAAGGAAACCGCAGCTATCAGCTCTATCAAGCTGTGGACAAGCCCAATCAATTTATCATGATTGAACAGTGGGAAAATCAAGAAGCCATTGATAGCCACAACCAAACACCGGCCTTCACCCAATTTTTCGACCAATTGTCTGACTGGTCATCAGCTGAACCAATTGTGACTGTATTGGACTAGGTTATTTTAAAGGCCTGCTCTAGGAGCTCTGCTATTTCCTCCGAAGGCCTATCATCGTTGGTAAATACTGGGTGAAGTTTTAGGCCTCATCAATAACTTTACTCTATGACTTAGAGAATTTTTCGTAACTACTTGTCTAACTTTTCATCTCCACCCCCGCATAGCGGGCGGTTTACTGGTTCACACGCTTTGTGAGCGCAGCTCCCTAAAAAGATAAAAAATAAGCATAGAATTACGATGTTAAAATCGTTTATTCTATGCTTTTATTATATTGACTCACCTAAAAATACATGATTATATTTAAACAATACTTGCACCGCCATCAATAACAATCTCAGTTCCCGTTACAAATGAAGACTCATCTGATGCCAAGTACAAATAGGCGTAAGCGATATCTTCTGGCTTTCCAACATACGGCGGTAGAGGAGTCTTGCCCTTCATTGAATTTGAGAGTTCCTCAAATGAACCCATACCCATTTTCTCAATGAGGGGCGTATAGATGAAACCTGGATTAACCGAATTAACACGTATATGATCACTGGCAAGGGTCACAGCCGCATTAATACTCATACTGTAAACGCCACCTTTAGAGGCTGAGTAGGCTACTGTATCTACGCCTCCTTGATGAACAATACCAGAGGCACAGTTTACGATAGAGCCACCGCCGGCTTTTCTCATATAAGGCACAACCGCTCTCATGCCCAACCAAACACTCTTAACATTGATATCCATTGTTTTATCCCATAATTCCATGCTGCAATTTTCAATACCTGCATCATTAGGGCTAATTCCAGCATTATTAACAAGAATATCGATTTTCCCAAACATCTCTTCAGCTTGTTTAGTGATATCTTCCCAAGCCTCTTCTTTGCTTAAATCATAAGCGAAACCAATCGCCTTGCCTCCCGCATCCTTAATTTCATTGACCAGTTTTTCGATTAAATCAGCTTCTAGAGCAACCAAAACAACCGATGCACCTTCTTTGGCAAATAACTTTGCTGCGGATTCCCCCATTCCTGAGCTTGCACCTGTAATGACCGCTACTTTTCCTTCAACTCTGCCCATAATTGCTATCCTCTCTAATTATTTTCACAAGACTAGAAATCGTAACTTTATGATTCCCAAATATGTCTGTATACCTAGCTAGAATATAGCATATGAAAGAGTCAAAAACAATCAACAAAACATTTGAAATATGTACTTTTACACTAATATGTGAAAGTGTGTAATTTTGTCGTTAAAGCGACATGGTCATTATAATAAATATGGTTTAAGTTTTTGAGGCATATTTTCCTCACAAAATTCTATAAAATTCTCAGTTGACATAGGTATTTCATCCATAGAAAATCTGTAAAACATTTCTACAAGGCCACAAACATACAATCTAAGTACTGCTTCTATCTCAAAATCTAGTTTATCTATTTTATTGATTTTTAAAAGCAATCCCAAAATGGCATCATAAGCCTGGTTTGCATGTATAGTCTGGAAAGATTCCTGTCCAGAGGTATTGGCGAAAGCATTCTTTATAAAATATTGAATCTTCTTATAAGATTCGATACCTATGACTAAAAAGTCATGAAAAGAGTAATTACTATTTTCGAGCTTTTTATATATTTTTTCTGTCTCAGACTCCTCTACATAGAGCATCAGTTCAAGTTTATTTTGAAAATGATTATAGAAAGTCTTTGTAGATAACCCACTCTCAGCCACCAACATTCTAACTGTAATTTTGTCAACGGGGTAACTTTTAGTTAGTTCAAGAAATACAGACGCAAATATCTCTTTTGAAGTTCTCTTTTTCAACATCTATTTTACCTCATATAAATGATTTTGCCTTATTATTAAAAGAAAACAGGTTTTCCGATAAATAATTAATCATTTATTGAAAACTATACTCATCCCCATCAAAAATATTTTAGTCGTTAATCCCATCTCTATTTCCTCCTCTTTACATCTGCGACAGTCTCAACACAACTCCTAATTTTCTCATTGTAGCGGTAATGCCAAGCTGTTTCTCTAAAAAATTGGTATTCAATTTTTTCGTTTTAGCCTCTCTAGGCAAATACAGATAGAGGCACTGACTACCTGCATAAAGCTCCTCATCCCCAAAGTCTTTTGCTAGAAGCTCTGCTATTTTGCTTGAAGAAATGGTATCATTGGTGAAAACCAGATGAATACGGGAACTATCATAGCCCTCATCAAAAGGATTTTCCTGCGCAGCCTTTGCCAGTTGCTCAGGGGTTTTGACAATGACGGATAAATTCGCCCCGATATTTTTTAAAATCGTATCGTAGACGAGATTTTTGATGTCTTTATCGGCTAAATCTGTCTCGCAAACAATATTCCCGCTCTGAATATAGGTTTCTACGGACTGCAAACCTGCTATCTCTAAAATTTCCCTAAGATAAGTCATCTTGGGAATTTTATTTTTACCGACAGGTGTGACACCGCGTAAAAGGGCGATTTTTTTCATTAGCTAATCTTCCTTATAGAAACAGTCTGATTTGTAACAAGCAACTTCACAGATATATCCTAACACGTTTTTGGTATTCTCGATAGGCAGCACCAAATTTTATGAAACACTCTCTTTCCTCCGCTAGTATGATAAAGTGAGCTGACAGTTGAAAAATAGCTAAGAAAATAAGCAGCATTAATGACCGAGTCAGCATCGCCACGCCTAAAAAGAAAACAAAATAAGCGATATACATTGGGTGACGGGACAGAGCATAAAGTCCTTTGGTATTCTCCTTTTTCATCAAGGTTGGCAAAATCCTTCATGACCAAAATAAGAAGCACGTCGCCTAAAAGATAGACTCCCAATCCTAAGTAGAAAAAACTAGAGAAATGAAGACTGACTTTAGAAAGAAGGGAGCAACCAGAAGCATCAGGGTAGATAATTGATAAAGGCAGTAAGCTATCATTTCTTTCCCTTGCATCGAAGCAAAATGGGCTGCTCGCCCTATTGCTTTCCTATCCAAGAGTGAAAGAAAAATAAATCGGATAAAAAAGAAAGGAACTAGTAGGTAAAAAGCTGGCATATAATTTTCTCCTTACTCTGAAAATGAGGACATCAATCTGGCATAAGCGGCAACATCTCCCGTAGAAAAATAGTCAAACCAGGCTTCGATAGTTTTCTTAGCATACAAGTCTAATTTTTCCACAATCAGTTTGGCCCACAAGAGCGAACCAGCAGAACTTGCTGTAATCAGATTGCCATCACAAACAGCCACATCTTCTTTGTAATACCTCTGCCCAGTATAATGAGGACTCATTTCTAGATAAAAAGGAGCATTGCTCGCATGGAAACGTGTATTTAAGGCACCACGGTCGGCCAGGCCCAAGGTAGCTCCGCAGATAGCGGCAACCAAGAATCCCTCCTGTAACAACTTGGCCGCAAGGTTCAAAATAGCTGCTTGCTCCTCATCTAGCCAAGTCTCACCGCCAATGAGCACCAAAGCTGCTGTACTCGCAACATCTATATCATCTAGACTTAAATCTGGTACTAGAGTCATTCCACTGGCTGTCCTAATCGGCACTTTTGTCCTGCCTACCGTCTTAAAAGAAACTTTGGGCTTTTTCAACATGACCTGTAAACTCAGAGCTTGCATCAAGTAGCCATGCTCCCAATCGGCCATGGTATCTTGGACATACATATAAACGGTTTTCATTTTTCTTGTCTCACACACTTATTGGATAACGTTTTCCATGTATTTACCTCACGGAGTACCTAAGTATAGTTTTTTGCTTGTCTTCAGCTGTTCTGTTGCGATTTCTGTGAAAATCGGCCGTTCTTGTCAGGCTGAGTTCATTGGCAAGTTGATCCATCAATGCAAAAGATTTAGGTTCATCATCATAGCTTCCCATGTGTAAGATCTGAATAGATTTGCCATCTTCTACTTCTTCAAAGCCTATCTCATCATACAGAATATTAGGCTTCTTCTTTCTGACAGTCTCAAGTGCTTTGGTAACATCCTTCTGCCTTATAAAATCAGGTTGTTTAATCATCAGCGTATAGGTCAGTTTGTTTTTATCAAATGCTGACTCATCACCATTTTCCCAAAGTCCCTCCAAAGGATAGACGGTAAAATCCGTCACTTCAGTATCGGACCTGTCTTTCATATCTTTCTTATACTGCATTTTGATCGCATAGGCCAGTGCGTACAGAGCGGATATTCTCTCTGAAAAATCCGCTTCATTGGGATTGCCCTTGCCTCTTATTACGATAAATTGCTGTTTGGATACTTCTACTACGACCGGCGTCTGCTTGACACCATAAAGCGCTTTTTCCTGTTTTCGCCATTCGTATTTCATGATCTAGTCCTCCTGTATTTTGATAACTCTATTGTACAGGAAGATACTTGACACCATTTGTCAGGTTCTATATTTTTTGGCCATTTTATGAGTCATTTCTCTCATTTGCTGTCGAACATCCTCTGGCTCTAAAACTTCTACCGCATCGCCAAAGGAAAGAATATAGCGATAAAGGTTGTCATCATTAGGCAGTTCTATCTCAGCATAGAGATTGCCCTCTTTATCTTCTACAGCATATTCAGCCATTTCATCGTAGATCCTAAAAGCTACGGTTTTATCAAATTTCATTTTGATTGCTACTGTATCTTCAGTCTTTACTTCCCTTGGCAAAACAATACTGTCGAACTGATCGTTAAAGCTATTCGGACACGTTTCAAAGGCTTTGATACGAGACAGTTTAAAATATCTAAAATCATTTCTGAGTAAACAAAAGCCATAGACATACCAATCCCAGCTTTTAAATAAAAGTCTGACGGGTTTGACTTCTCTATAGGTTTCTTCTTTACTGCTGGAAAAATATCGGAATCTCACAATATTTTTATTGATAATAGCCGACTTTATGTCTCTAAATAATTCACCATGGGCCTTATTCCCCTGCCAGCTGTCAAAATCAACCTCTATCCAGTTGGTGTTTTTCATTTTAAAAAGGGCAGACAGTTTTGTCAGAAGCTCATTCTCATATTCTTTACTTGTTCCCTCCAGACCTTTCAAGGCGATTAAAATCTGCTCTTGTTCTTTCCCAGAGAGCAGTGACTTCCTCAGTATAAAGTCATCAGAAATTTCAATGCCGCCACCCTTGCCTTGAGTCGCATAAATCGGAATTCCCGCACTGCTGATAACATCGATATCTCGGTATATGGTCCTGACTGAGACTTCATATTTCTCAGCCAATTCATTAGCCGTTACTTTACCCTTCTCTAGGACATAGTATAGAATTCTAAACAGTCTATTATTCTTCATGATTCAATCGCTCCTACAAATAGGACAGCACAAGCCTGACAGAGATTGTCGGGTTAGGATATTTCTCACTCAGCAAAATCTTCAAAACCTTCTGCAAATCTGCATGGCCGTCTCCCATCCCTTAGGCTTCGTCAATCATCAACTTTACAAAACCATCTTCTTCGGCATTGTAGACATGTTTCCCAATAATAGAACGAAGATTTTGAATATCTGCTAAGTCAGGACTGGCAAATTCTAGATATGCTTTTTCTGAATCTTGATGACTAATTTCAGGATAAAAATCATTTATGTAACAATAAAATTTATCAAGAATATCCTCAAGAGGATACTGCGATATAGCCTCACCAGCTCCCTCACCCAAGTCGGGCTCCTGTACAAAAGACAATGAAGTCACATACTGAAGTTCTCCGCTCTCATCTTTGGTCTGATAAATGCCTGATTCAACTTTTTCATAATTAGTTTGTTGATATTTTTCTGCCTGATGATCTTCAATAGCCTTCATATCGCACTCCTTTATACCTTGCCATTACTTAACTTTCTCCAAAGTCATATCGAATTGAAAAACTAGAATAACCTACTATAATTCAACCACCATAATCAACTCTTCATCTTTTTCAGATACTGTGTGGAAACAGAGTTTCCGGTACAGTTTAACGGCATAATTGGCCTTTTGAACTGATAAAGAAGCTGCCTTAAAGCCATTTATTTTGAGCAAAGTCAACATTTCTCTCATCAGGGCTGTTCCAATCCCCTGCCCTCTGTATTCTTTGAAAAGAGAAACGGCAAGAGAAGGCGTGTCATCATTGATGTGCCCATAATCCTCTATTATCCTGCTCCATACAGCACCGACTAGCTCTTGATTGATTTCTGCCACCAGGCAAAAATCCCCAAACTGACTGCCAAAGTCTTTGACATATAGCTGCAGGTCTGGAAGCTTGATAATCTCTTTATCAGTTTTTTCCGCCCCTTCCGGAATAAAAATCGCTTCATACAGAAAATCATTCAGCCTATCAACTTCATTTGCTTTCATTTTTCTAATCTTGTAGGTCATCATATGCCCCCAGCAATTATGGTTTGATTACCTTTCTTGGCTCCTTAGAAATTTATATATAGCCTTTTCGATCTGTCTCGAATGAGACGTGAGCACCTGATGGCCTCCATCTTCAATCCATTCTAGCTGAGCTACCTTTATACGCTTGGCTAACTCTCTGGCAGCCCTCTTATTGGGAACATCTTTTGTTCCACATAATACCAAAGTCGGACAAGAGACTGCCGACAATTTTTCTTCTAGATTAACATCTACCATGGAATTCATAAATTCAATCGCCCGATTTTTTGTCAGCCCCAAACCTTTAAAAGTCTGCTCAGGCATGAAATGAAAGATGAAATTTTGTACTTTTATCAGCCATTTGGGTGTCTTATACTGAGCAGAAATTAAAATTAAGTAGGAGACTTTGTCCGGATGAGCAGTCGCATAATGTAAGGCCAGTACGGCTCCTAGTGAATGTCCAGACAAAACCAATGACTCTTTAGTAGCTTGACAGTAGTTTTCTAGACCTTCATATAATTGTTTGTAATGCGGGTGCTCTTTATCAAACCAATCCTCTAAAGGCAAAATAGAAGATTTTTCTGAAGGAATTTTAGTTGCTATATCTCGCCAGACAGATGGAGAATCGCCTAAACCGTGCAGATAAACATGCTCCATTTCCCTTCCTCCAATTTTTAATTTTTTTGATAATTCTCCATCACTTCTTCAACCTCTGTCAGTGTCACGCCAAACAGATCTAAGCGCTTTAGAAGCTGCTTACCGTTGGTGTAGCCGATACGCAATTGTTCACCGAGGTACTCACGGCGCTGACGACTGTCAGCTCCCATGAGAAGGCCGAGACGAACGAGATCGGATTGGGTAATATCAAAATGGTTTTCATCATCATAACTGCCAAGCACTCCTGCCAGAGCCCTTTGCAAGTCCTCAAAAGAGGCATGTTCAACACCGAGCGAGCGCCCCTTGGTTTTTGATTTAGGGGCAGCCTCGCCGCGATTGAGAAAGGCATGCTTAGCTGTTGGCACTGCCTGCATGATAATTTTGCGAATGCGCTCGCCATTGTAGTCTGGGTCGGTAAAGACAATCACCCCACGCAAGTCATTGAGGTAAGCAATCCTTTCTAAATCGTCATCAGTAATTGCCGAACCTTTGGTTTCGTAGGTGTCAACCTCATAGAAACGACGCAGGTTGGCAGTGTCACTCTTGCCCTCGACGACGAGGACTTCTTGTATTTTAATTTTATTTTCCATCATTTTTATTGTCGCTATGTGCACAAACTGACTAGCGGATAATTAATAAACCTTTTCAAATACTTCACTCAGCATAGGGGCTTGTTCATAAAACTCTTTTCCGACTTTTTGGTATTCCTGAGTGAAAAAATCATCATGAACCTTTTTCCAATAGACGTAACTCCTATCACCTTCTCCCTCATGCCAGGCATGCTCAGGTGAAATCAAATGATAGGGCATGATATAGGTCACTTTTGTTTGCGTGACACAAACAGGTTCATCCGAACCATTGAGGATGATGTTGTATTCCCCAATCTGGGACACCCACTCTCCAAGCTCATACAATTCATAGGCTGAGGTTGTAGCCGTTTTAATCTTTCTATTCACTAAATCCGCTAGCTCGTCTGCCATCTCTTTAGTGTTTCCAAAGCTCCACGCCTCATACTTGGTATCTTCTGGTAAATGTAACTTCCTACAACAACGAACCCAGTAATCCTTGATCGTGTCAGTCATATCGTCTTTTTCTTCATCTTAGCAGTCAATTCCAAAAATGCGCAGAGCATTTTCAGTCGTAGCTTCAGCCACTTCCTCCACAGTCATACCTCGGAGTTCTGCAATTTTATCAACGACATAGCGGGTATAGGCTGTGCGGTTTTCTCGGCCACGTTTAGGTACTGGTGCTAGGTAAGGGGCATCGGTTTCCACTAAGATTTTATCAAGCGGTAAACCAGCTGCTGCCTCTTGTACGTCCAGTGCTTTTTTAAAGGTCACAACACCTGAAAATGAAATCATCATACCTAAATCCACAAACTTCTGCGCCATCTCAAGAGACCCTGAGTAGGAGTGCATGATCCCACCACGGGGGCCGACGCCAACCTCCTTAACGACCTCATAAGTGTCCTCTAGGGCATCACGGGTATGCACCACAAAGGGCAGGTCATGATCCTTAGACAGCTGGATTTGACGCTTAAAGACCTCAATCTGAACTTCTTTGGGATCTTCCATCCAGTGGTAATCCAGCCCAATCTCACCAAGAGCAACCACGCGCGGATTGGACAGATGACTAACAATCATATCCTCCACTTCCTGCGTGTAGGAGCCAGCCTCAGTCGGGTGCCAGCCGATAGTCGAATAAAGCTCAGAAAACTGGGCAGACAATTCCAAACTCCGCTTAATCGTCGGTTCATCAAAACCAACAATGTTCATCCTCGTCACACCGAGTTCACGCGCTGCTGCAATTTCTTCTGCTTCTTTTCCTGCAAAATTTTCTACGTTTAAATGAGTATGGGTATCGAATATATTCATGCCTTTATTTTATCACAAAGTCCAGATAAAAAGAGCCCAAATCATATTTGAGCTCTGCTATCTTATTCCTTAGTTTAGTTCTTGGAATTTACCATCTTTTACCTCAGTGTAACCACCAGCTAGCAAGGCTTGAATGGTTTGGCTGTAACTAATCTGATCGGGAGCTTTTCCATCTGTCAACTGAATCTGCAAAAGTTCAGCATTAGCTTGTAAATCAACCTTGGTATAATCAATAGTTGTCTCCTCTATCAGGCGATTTGTCTGATAATCAACCTTATGCTCAATGCCTTCGATACCATCCCACTTAGTCGCACCGTTTTGTTCATAATGAGCCTGCGCAGCCTCTGGTGAATCAACGCCCAAAGCCGAGTAAAAGACAACTGTCCTTGTCTGCGACAACAATAGCTGATCCCCTGCGTACTCATAATGATTACGGATATCCCTTTCACCGGCAACAAATTTCTGATAATCAGACTGCTGCCGACTAGCCTGACTATTGCTGGTAGTATTTGTAGTATTATCAGATGTCTTGCTACCGCCACATGCGCTCAAGCCGACAAGGACCAACAAGGCCAGCAAGCTGACAATCACCTTTTTGAAAGTCATAAAAATCTCCAATCTTTTCACTCCCTCCATTATAAGGTATTTTACTGCAGGGTCAAGAAAAATCTAAAAAGCCAATTCCCTCGAGTAAGAATTGGCTTTTTATTCATTATCACCCTTAAGCTGACAATACCTTACGTCCCTTACGACGGCGGGCTGCTAGCACGCGGCGGCCGTTTTTAGTTGACATACGGTGACGGAATCCGTGCTTACGTTGGCGACGAATTTTACTTGGTTGATACGTACGTTTCACCTTGAATACCTCCTCTAAGATTTTCGTATTCGTTTAGCCGGCTATTATTGTGATCAGTTACTAAACATACCTTATTATTCTATAGGAAATGGGTACGCTTGTCAAGATTTACTCTTCTTTTTTTCAGCTAGCTTATGGTTAATCTTATCAATACGATGAATCCATATACTATAAACTATTCCCCAAATAATAAGATAGCATAAAATAAAGTTACCAAACGAACTGAGGGAAAAAAGAGTCCCATCATAATCATTTAATCTATTCATAAGAATAACCAGACTATAGACCAAACAAAAATGAAGGAATAGCTGGGCTATAAAAGAAGGACGTTCAAAGCTAAAAATCATGGAAATCAATCCTATTAAAGCACTGATCCATACAACATTGGCAATCTGTTCCACAGACTGACTTTCTGCACCATTTAACCAGAGGATGACAACATAGGTGAAACCACCAAAGCCGACACCTATAAGAGCGTATAGGGCCATTTTTCTCAAAAATCTCTTCATTTTCTTACCTCATAAACCTAAACGTTCCTCTAAATTGCGCAGATAGCGACGGCTGACATCTAGTCTGCGTTTCCCTGTCAGAATAGCTAGCATGTTACCAGAAAAACTGGCCTCCAAAGCTTCCAGATGGTTAATATTCAAGAGGGCATGCTTAGATACCTGTACAAAATCTGGATTATTGAGCTGTTGACTGAACCTATAGAGTCGCTCATTGATCTGATAGCGCCCCTGCAAGGTTTCTAAGATCAAACTGCTGCCATCGACATCAACAAAGATCAAATCTTGCACCTTAAGCATTTCAATACGATCAGCTGTTTTAAGCGGCAACACGGCTGGAGTCTCGGTTTGGTAAGCCGATAGATAATTCAAAACTTGCTGCACCTCTGCATTTAGTATTTGGCTGCGAACCACTACCTCAATTGCTTCCCGGTCCAAGCTCTTATCTTCTTCAAAGCGGTAATTCATCTGTCTCTCTGCCCCCTTGGCATAAGTATTACTGCATTCCACCACCAATCCGCCTCAAAATTCCGGAGAACCCAGCTCTGGTCTTTGGACAAGCAAGAAATGCCTAATTAATCATACCAGAATTTACACTAGCAACTCAAACTTTGCCCCAATACTCTTATCAGTTTATCGCAAAACTGACTTCTTGACAAATAGAAGAATACTCAAAACAAGCAAGCTGACAAGCGTGACACCAGCACTTAATAAAACATTCTGTGACAAGGTCATAACATGATCCTTTACAACCAGACTAATGCCTAGGTATTCCTTTAAATCTAAGGGAGACTGCCATTTAGGAATCTTACCCCCGATGAGAATCTGACGGAAAGCCGCAGCAACATAGGCTCCTGGAACTAATTTAATCACCTTTTGAGCCATATCTGGCAAACCACCGATCGGCATGTAAACCCCAACTAAAAAACCAGACGCTGTCCCGATAATAACAGCCAAGCGTTCCGCAACTTCAACAGAATGAATAAATTGCAAGATGATCAAATTAAGGATAGCTGCCATGATCGAGCTCAAGAGCATGAGTCCCAGAATTTTAGGAAGAGCAGCTCCATCAAACCCTAAACCATCCTGCCAGGCAAAATAGAGCGACATAACACCATACATGACCAACTGCATAATACTGCCGATCAAGCTGGTGCTGATAAGATAGCCAAGATTCAATTTAAAAGCAGAGGTCTCTGTCAGCAAAAAATCATTAAATTTTTGACTTTCCTTATCACGAACCAGACGCACAGCACTAGACCAGGTCGTCGTAATGCTAGTAACCGCTAGAATACCTCCCATTACCCATTTATCTAAGAATTTTTCTGGATGGTCCAGACTGCTCCAAGCATCCAGCATATTTTTTTGCAGAAAGATAATATAGAGTGCAAAGGCAATCCAAGCCCCCATAAGGGAGAAAAAAACACTAGCCTTATTGCTAAAATAAAGTGCTAGATTTCGTTTAATAATAACTAACATTAGTCAATCTCCCTTCCAGTAATAGCCATAAAAGCTTCATTAATTGTCCCTTGTTTAAATTCAAAATCGATAATACTGTCCTGATAGTTAGCAAGTATAGTAATAACCTCCTGAGAGGATAATCCTTCCACCAGATAGCCCGCTTCGACCCTCCTTATCTCATAAGGGAAATCAAGTAATTTTTGCTGGTCCTTTGTTTTTAAAAGGAGCTGACTCTTTGCATATTCCTTGATTAATTCAAAGGCTGTTCCCTGTGCTAAAATTTTTCCTTGATCAATGACATAGGTCACTTCCGCATTTTCAGCTTCTTCTAGATAATGCGTTGTCAAAAAAATAGTCAAACCCTCTTCCTTTTTCAAGCGATAGAGCAAATCCCAAATCATCTGACGCGTCTGAATATCCAACCCTGTCGTGGGCTCGTCAAGAAAAAGGAGGTCAGGCTTACTGATAAGAGCACGCGCAATATCGACGCGGCGGCGCTGACCGCCAGATAAGGTGCCGTATTTTTGATGAAAAAAGTCCTTCAAACCAGTCATATCAATCAAATCAGTCAACCAGTCCCTGTCAATTTGACGATACAGACCTGCACGGTTGTTGAGATTAGCCTTGACAGTCAATTCTTCATCAAGCACGCTGTCTTGAAAGACAATACCAATCTTGACCTGAGGAAGGACCTTAATCTCACCAAAGCTTGGTTTTAAAAGTCCTGTTAACATTTTAATTGTCGTTGATTTTCCGGCACCATTGGTTCCTAAGTAAGCTACCAAACTGCCCTTGGGAATCTGTAAATCAAGCTGATCCACAACTGTCTGATTAGCATAGACTTTGCTTAATGATTTTGTTTCCATTAACATATCTCCCACCTCCACATCATATAGTAGCAAAAAAGCTCCTTCTCGTGACTGAAATACCGGTAAGCGGTAAAAACAAGGAGGTAAGTGGTAGCAAAAAAAAAAGATATCACTTATTTAAAATTTTCCTCAAAAAAGAACCAGACCGTACGCGTCCAGCTCCCTTACATTATTGCTAAGTCCTGTCGGGAATCACAACGACATAACGCTTAGGATCCCTTCCTTCTGAATAGCTGTCAACCCCCTTAATATTAGCAATAGTCTTATGCACAATTTTGCGCTCATCATTGCTCATACTATCCATAGCATAAGATTTACCGCTATCCATAACCCTATAGGCAATTTTTTTAGCAAATTCACTCAGGGTCTCCATCCGCCGCTCGACATAATCATGCACATTGAGCGTGATAGAAAAAGCGCGCGAATAGTGGTCATGTAAATAATTTTGTGCCAAAACCTGCAGAGATTTGAGTACCTTCCCATGATAACCGATAACACGTCCTGCTTCAGGTGTTTCAATCTGAACAGTAATTTGACGGTTAGTATGTCTGGTGGTCAGACTGGCTTCAACATCCATTTCATAGATAATAGCTTCTATATAGGAAGCCACATCTGTTGCAGCCTTTTCGATATCTTTGCTGGTCAACGACTCTACTTGATCAAACTCACTGGCGACAAAAGCTTCAAAGGAATCAGCTTCTGATGATGAATGGGCAGTTGAAGCCGCTACAGCAATTTCCACTCCTTTAGAAACTGCTATCTCCGGCGCTGCAACAGCCCCCCCTTCAGACACCTCTTGCTGCTGCGATAAGGCAACAACATCCGCTGAACTATCGTCTAACTCATCCTCCCAATCCAGTCCTTCTTCATCCAGCTCCTCTTTCTTCCGACGATACTCCTCGACAATCTCATCTGGCAGTAAGTCGCTGAGAATAGCCGTCACCGATCGTCTGGCATCCAGCATTTCTGATTTCACATTATCATTGACAATCTGTCCACGCTTTTCTAAATACTTGATAATACTGGTAACCTTACGAGCTTCCAGTTGCTCTTGTTTCAGAGCTTCTTCAGACACTTCTTGCTTACTTAAAGCTCTTGGTAAACTGCGGACAATTTCTTGATCAGCCTGAGAAACCGTCGTGCGATTAATGACTTCGACATCGACCTCCGCTGGCTTCTTCCAAAAACCAAAAAATCCTTTCTTTCCACGGGATAGGACACGGATAGAGGCCTTAGTCCTCGTGATATCGAGTTCACGTAAGCCGTTCTCAATTGCCTCATCAACAGTGTTACCTGTGAATTTAACCATAATCTATCTTCTCCTTCGCTAACAGAAAAAATATCTACCTTCTGATGCGTTTACTTAACGTCTTTTACGCGCCTTCTTCTTAGCACGACGAATTTTCGCTTCCCTCTCTTTGGCCTCACGCTCCTGACGCTCGCGCTCGGCAATAATCTTAAAGGGGTTGTTGAAAATCAGCATCTGAACAACCTGAAAAGCATTACCGATAGCCCAATAGAGAGCGATACCGCTGGTGAAACGGGCGCCAATCCAGAGAATAAAGAGGGGCATGATAATACTAGTTGCTGTCATGAAACCATTTTTCTCTTTGGCAGCCTTGTTGCTCAGCCACATGGACAAGAAAGTAAAGAGCGCTGCTAAGACTGGCAAAATATAAGTTGTATCGTTACGACCAAGATTCCAAATCAAAAAGCTACCGCGACTGAGCTCTGGTACCCTGATCAAGGCCTGATAGAGCGCCAGCATTACAGGAAACTGAATCACTAAAGGCAGGAAAGCTGCCCATTGGTTGATCCCTTTCTCTTTGTAAAGTTCCTGGGTTTTTAGGGCCTGCATATTGCGATCGTCCGCATATTCTTTTTGAATACGTTTGAGTTCTGGCTGCAATTCCTGCATTTCCTGACTAGATTTAATCTGACGATTATAGAGAGGAATCAGGGCAATCCGAACCAAAAGAGTAAAAAGAATAATACCGATACCAACCGAGCCACCAAACGACATAAATTGGATAGCCCGACCGAATCCATAGACTAGCTGATCCCAGCCTGTCGAGGAACTGGTCACTTCGCCGTTGCGTCCGCAAGCCGATAAAAAGATAAGGGCGGCTAAAGCCAGTCCACTAAGCTTCATGGTTTTCTTCACAGTCATTTCCTTTCCGATACAGCTGAGCAAGCGCTAATACATGCTTCAAATTTTGCTTCACTTCCTGATAGTTCAAGTCCTCCACTCCTTTTCTGGCAATCACAACAAAATCATGTTTTGTCAGATCAGGCGAGAGCTCCATCAAAATATGCCTCAATTTTCGTTTAATACGGTTGCGGGTGACAGCATTCCCCAGCTTCTTGCTGACAGATAAGCCCACCCTGAAATGTTTTTGCGGCCTCTCAAGACTGTAGACGACGAATTTTCGGTTGGCTACACTCTTACCCTGACCAAAAATAGCCTGAAAATCTTGATGACGCTTTACTCGATAAGTCTTTTTCACCACGGTCTCCAAACACTCGAAATTATTCTTTATTATACCACAAAAGACCAAAAAGCCCAAAATCCCTCAGATTTTGGACTATCCTGATAGAAAATCTTACTTATAAACAGCTCGCTCGGTTGTTCTCAAAAAAGCGACCTATCCAAAGCCTTCTTAGCCTGTTCAACTTGCCATTTAACCTGTTCAAAACCTGTCCCTCCTAGAGAATTGCGGCGCTCTACAGCTGTTTTGGACTGCAAGGTCACATAGATATCCTCCTCAATTAGATCTGAAATTTCTTGGTAACGCTCCAGAGGAAGATCCTGCAAGTAATGACCATTCTTGGTGCACTCCAGTACCAGCTTACCAACGATTTCATGAGCCTGACGGAAAGGCACTCCCTTAACTGCTAAGTAATCAGCCAGCTCGGTTGCATTAGAGAAGTCTTTTTCAGTCGATTCAGCCATATGGACATCATTGACAGTCATGCTGTCTAGCATTCCAGCTAGAATATCAATAGCAACCGTAATAGTCTCCACTGTATCAAACATGCCCTCCTTGTCCTCCTGTAAATCCTTATTGTAGGCTAAAGGCAAGGACTTCATCACGGTCAAAAGACCAGTTAAGTTACCATAAATACGCCCAGTTTTGCCACGAATTAACTCTGCCATATCCGGATTTTTCTTTTGCGGCATAATAGACGACCCTGTTGAAAAAGTGTCTGACAGGGTAACAAATTTAAACTCGTTGGAACACCAGCTGATGATTTCTTCACAAATCCGGCTCATATGCATCATTAAGATACTAGCATTTGCAAGAAATTCTAAAATAAAATCGCGGTCAGATACAGCATCCAGAGAATTACTGTAAGGTTGTTCAAATCCCATCAACTGAGCTGTCATTTCACGATCAATAGGAAAGGTCGTTCCAGCAAGAGCTGCTGCCCCCAGAGGGGAAATATTGGTATGTTTTTGGTTGAACTCAAATCGCTCGCTATCACGGGTAAACATATTGTAGTAGGCCATCAGATGGTGCCCAAAGGAAATGGGCTGAGCATGCTGCAAGTGCGTATAACCCGGCATAATCGTATCAGTATGCTCAGCAGCTAACTCGACCAAAATCTGACGCAGATGATGCAATTTATCAATGACCTCACTCAACTTAGCCTGAAGGTAGAGATGCATATCTGTCGCAACCTGATCGTTACGTGAGCGGGCAGTATGAAGTTTCCCTGCTACTGGACCGATCTTTTGAGTCAACAATGACTCCAAGTTCATGTGGATATCTTCATTGCTGATATCAAACACCAGCTTCCCAGCCTTAAAGTCCCGCAACAACTCTTCCAAGCCAGCTTTAATTTGAGCAGACTCAGCCTGAGTAATGATTCCCGTCTCACCCAGCATCGTCACGTGAGCCAGCGACCCCTTTAGATCAAATTCTGCCATCTTTTGGTCAAAAGAGATAGAAGCTCCAAACTCTTCAACCCATTTCTCAAGGCCAGCTTCAAAACGGCCGCCCCACAGTTTATGATTTTCTGCCATTGTATTTTCTAGGACAGTTGCATTAGCTTGAGCAACTCCCCATTCCTTTCTGATCTTTTCGAATAATTATCAGCCAATTTGATCATCCTGCCGCAGCCAAAAAGCCTAGCAGTGACAAAACAGTACTTCCTCATTCTATCAAAAAAACTAGCCTATGTCACAGCTAGTTTTAACGGCCTCACGGGACAGCCCCTTGAAAGGAACTCACTGGTTCACCTTATTCAAGCTCGTAGGAGACCTCACTGAATCTCCCAATCGAGAATCGAAAATAATAAGAAAAGAGTCTCAGATCCAGCTCTCTGACTGTGATTATCTGATAAGGCTTCCCCTCTATTTTAAAATAGCCGGACTGCTTCAATAATCTGATAAAAATTCAAAGGCTGATAGTAAAGCCTATAAAGCAGCCACAACTCAAATGCTGAAGCTCAGTCAGCTCGGAAGCTCTCTTCTCTTCTTAAAACCTCTAATTCAGGCGCACTAGCGAACTATAAGGCTGAGCTGATTGATTATAGCTTGCCCTCAATCACTATAGTCCGTCTGAAACAACGAGTAATAGTGGCTATACTCTTAAAAACAGCTCTGATACCACCAGTCACCTCAACTATTCACCTGGCTTATTAACCTGGGCATTAACCTGTGTTGGCAGTCCCCAAAGCTTGATGAAACCAACCGCAGCATCCTGATCAAAACTGTCTGCTGAAGTATACGTGGCAAGATTTTCGTCGTACAAGGAATTTGGTGATTTACGAGCCACAACCTTTGCAGAACCCTTGTACAATTTTACTTTGGCAGTGCCGTTAACTACTTTTTGCGTTTCCTCGATATAAGCAAGAATAGCTTGTGTCGCTGGGCTGAACCAGAGGGCATTGTAAATCAAATTTGACAGCTCGTTTTCAAGGATAGGCTTGAAATGCGATACTTCACGCACCAAGGTCAGATCCTCGATCTCTTTGTGGGCCGTCAAAAGGGTAATAGCCCCTGGGCATTCATAGATTTCCCGAGATTTGATACCGACAAGCCTATTTTCCACATGGTCAATACGTCCCACTCCATGTTTGCCAGCGAGGTCGTTCAATTTTTGGATAAGATCAGCCAGTTTCATTTCCTGACCATCAAGAGCAACTGGCTTACCTTCCTTAAAAGTAATTTCTACAAACTCAGGGGTATCAGGAGCTTCTTCTACCGGGTTTGTAATCCCAAAGGCATCTTCTGGTGCTTCATTCCAAGGATTTTCAAGAACACCACATTCGTTAGCACGTCCCCAAAGATTTTGGTCGACTGAATATGGATTGTCAAGATCGGCAGGAACCGGTACACCATGAGCTTTAGCGTATTCGATTTCTTCTTCACGTGACCACTTCCACTCCCTTACTGGGGCAATAACTTTCAAACTTGGATCAAGAGCTGCAATGGCCACTTCGAAACGAACCTGATCATTCCCTTTACCAGTACAACCATGAGCGATAGTTGTTGCCCCTGTCTTGTGGGCAATCTCAACCAATTTCTTAGAAATCACCGGACGGCTGAGGGCTGATACCAGCGGATATTTTTGTTCGTAGTAGGCATGGGCTTGAAGAGCTGGCAGCACATAATCTTGCGCAAACTCATCTTTAACATCAAGGACATAAGACTCAACTGCTCCAACACTTAGAGCCTTATCATGAATAAACTCAAGATCCTTTCCTTCACCAACATCCATACAGACCGCAACAACATCGTAGTCCTTTTTCAACCAAGTGATAGCAACTGAGGTATCAAGCCCCCCCGAATAAGCTAGAATAACTTTCTCTTTTGACATAATTATTTCTCTTTTCTTATTTTTTTGGTTGTTTTTTGTATATCTCAACCTTACGAGCCCTATTATATGGTATTTTTATTCACTCGTCAAGTGTTTTTTGTATTTTTATCGATTTCTTGCCATTTTTTTGATTTTTATTCATAATAAAGTAGAATATACACATAAAAATAAACAATCTATTAATCTGATTAATAAAACTTTTTAAGACAAAAAGAAACCTGCCGTTTGGGCAGGTTTCTTTCCATTTCACAAGTATATTGGGAGAGAGATGAGAAATGGGTTTCGAATAAATAAGAAGTTCGGGATAAGTTTGCGTCTGTTTCCTATTAGTGAAAGACTTGGGAGAGAGAAACTAATAGAAAACTTCATCCCTACATTCACTAGTATATCTCAAATCTCTATTTTTTAAACCGCTATGTCTTGAATTGTCGTTTTTTTGTCCTGAAATGTCAAAAATAATCTTGAACTGCCTAAGCACCCTGACGTCTTTGCTCCCATTCTTTCATAAGAGACTTTAATTTCAGACGAGAGACCGGACAGGAATCTCCATTTTCAAAGAAAGCAAGAAGCTCTGCCTTATCCACACGGCTAATATTATCCAGATTGACAAGGAAAGATCGGTGGCAGGAGAAGAGTCGGGAATCTACTTCAGCAATTTCAGAAAGATTGCCGTAAAATTCCAGCCGCTCACTTTTTGTCATCAGCATCACCTTATGAGGGGTAGGGGAAGTCGCAAAGTAGTAAATATCCTTAAAAGGCAATTGGACACGCGCCTGAGCCGACTCAAAGGTAAAGACCTCATCCACCTCTTCAGAACGATGCATGTGGTCAGCTGTATATCTGATTGCCTCCCGTAAATCAATTTTAAATTCCTCATCTGTTCCAGTCTTATCGATAAAATCTAGGGCTGATACCTTATATTTAAAACTGATCGGAGCAAATTCTGAGTGGGTGGTCACAAACACAATGACAGCTGCCGGATCAATCTGCCGAATTTCAGCTGCGGTTTCCAATCCCTTTTTGGTCTCGCCTTTAATTTCAATATCCAAAAGGAAGAGCTGGTGATTTCCCTTTTCCGCAATCGCCTCTAATAAATTTTCTGCCTTGGAAAAGACCCCAAACTGACGAGCTGATGTCCCTTCTTCACGCAAGATCTCTGTTACCAGCGTTTTTATCCGCGTCTGTTGGATGAGATTATCCTCTAAAATAAATATATTCATAACTTCTTATCCTAATTTCAACTACTGTTTGAATTATTATATTATTTTATAATTAAAATAACAACACGCTATCTTCATTGAAAATAAAAAATCCCCCGACCATTCGGGGGATGTCCAAAACAGTGAACAGTATGTCTTATAATTGGCTTGGCTAGGAGAAGCCGTTACAATCGCCTTGAGAATATATCTCTCCCCCATTCTCTAAGGCAGCTTTCCATTAGAAGCCAACTTTTACAGTAAGCAAACTTATCACCAATCGTGTCTAGTATACCATAAGCTGCCTCCAATAGAAAGTAAAAAGACTGTAAATTATTTCCTACATTAAAAGCAGAGCGACCTAAACACTCTGCTATAATCTACCAATTTAAATGAGTTCTACAGAGCTATAGAGAAACGTTGTCCCTACCTCAAGCTCTCCAACATATTGGTAAGGTGCTCAATTGATTTTTCTCTACCTAAGAGATAGATTGTGTCGGGTAATTCAGGCCCGTGCATTTCCCCAGATACTGCAATGCGAATCGGCATGAAGAGGTTCTTGCCCTTGATACCCGTTTCTTTTTGAACGGCCTTAATTTGTGGGAAGATGTTTTCAACAACAAAATCCTCATCAGACATAGCTTCTAACTTAGCCTTAAAAGCTTCAAGCACTGTCGGAACCGTCTCACCAGCCATGAAATTCTTCTCTTCCTGTGTCAATTCTGGAAAGTCTTCAAAGAAGAGGTCAGTTAGAGGAACAATTTCATCAGCCGATTTTAGCTGAGGCTGGTAGAGCTGGACTAATTTCTCAGCCTTATCGGTCAGACGTCCTGCTGCCTCAAGGAATGGTTTGCAAAGCTCAAAAACCTTATCAAAATCAGCCTTCTTGATGTACTCGTTGCTCATCCAGTCCAGCTTCTTTTGGTCAAAAGCAGCTGGTGACTTGCTGAGACGATTTTCATCAAAGAATTTGATCAACTCCTCGCGTGAGAAGATTTCATCTTCTCCACCTGGATTCCAACCCAGAAGAGCGATAAAGTTAAAGACTGCTTCTGGCAGATAACCTTTTTTACGGTAGTCCTCGATAAATTGAAGGGTGTTGGTATCACGCTTCGACAGTTTTTTACCAGTCTCAGAGTTGATGATCAAGGTCATATGGCCAAACTCTGGTGCCTCCCAGCCGAGTGCTTCATAGACCATGAGCTGTTTAGGGGTGTTGGCGATATGGTCATCGCCGCGGATAACATGGGAAATTCGCATATCGTGGTCATCAATGACAACGGCAAAGTTGTAAGTTGGATAACCATCGCGTTTCTGAATAACCCAATCACCACCGATATTGCCGCCTTCAAACTCAATGTCACCTTTAACGATATCAGTCCATTTATAAATACTGGTATCATTAACAGCCAAACGAACCGTTGGGATAACACCGGCTGCCTCACGCTCAGCAACATAAGCTGCTTTTTCTTCCTCGTTCATCCCCAGATATTCATTGATATAACGAGGTGTTTCACCAGCTGTTTCTTGACGCTCACGCTCAGCTGCAAGTTCTTCTTCTGTCACATAAGACTTGTAAGCCTTTCCTTCCTCCAAGAGTTGGTCAATATATTTTTGGTATAGAGGCAGGCGTTCGGACTGACGATAATTTTCATGAGTTTCTGGGCTCTCATCCCAGTCTATTCCCAACCAGCGTAAATTGTCCAGCTGGGAACGCTCGCCATCTTCAACATGGCGCTTGCGATCCGTATCCTCAATACGAATGACAAAGGTACCGCCATAGTGACGAGCATAAAGATAATTAAAGAGCGCTGTCCGCGCATTTCCGATATGTAGCAGTCCCGTTGGACTTGGTGCGTAACGCACACGAATTTCATTAGACATAGTCTTCTACCGTCTCCTATTTTCCTGTTATAGCTGTCCTAAAAGAACAGAAAGCAAACCACTTAATTAGCCGTTTGCGATCCTTTTTATTATAGCACAAATATGAGGAATTATGATGTTAACTAGAAACTTTGCCTCTTGATAAAATCCACTGTTGTTAAAACCTCTGCAAATCTCTGAAGAGACACTAAAAAACTTAATTGGACATTTTCAGCTTTTACTAACTGGGAGCCATAATATAAATCCCTAGTTGTTGTAGTATCCTCAATCACTATAGGATTGTAACTTTTTTCATAAGCAGCCCTTGTGGTTGAGTCAATACACATGTGAGTCATCATCCCTGTTATAACCAGCTGTGAGACGCCTAATTTTTTAAGAAAAATTTCCAACTCAGTATTCAAAAAGCTGTTAGGAAACTGTTTTTGAATAACAATTGAACCGTTTAATTGAATCAGGTTTGAGTGCATTTCCGCACCTTGGGTCCCTCTTACAAAAAACGGGGCATCCTTACTTTCATTAATATGCTGGATATAAATAACAGGTAGTTCCTTCTTATTAAATAGCCTTATTAGTTGATTAATAGAATCTAGCGCCTCATCAGCCTTAACTAGCTCATACTTACCACTAGGAAAGTAGTCCTTCTGGACATCAATAACAATCAATGCTTGTTTCATTTGCTACTCCTTTAATTTTTGATATGATTAAGTATAAATATTTCTAACCTGTTTGAACATACTTTGGTGAAAAAATAATTACTTCTATCATTTCAACATGAAAGGAATTAGTTTATGGATCAAATGGATCTACAGATTATTGAACTTTTAAAATCAAATAGCCGCCTAAATAATAAAGAAATCGGAAAAATCGTCCATTTGACAGGACAAGCCGTTGGACAGCGAATCATCAAGTTGCAAGAATCAGGCACGATTAGGGCTTTTACAGCCTCTATTCAATATACAACTCAACAATTCATTTTAGTGTACATGGATAATAATAAATTCCAATCATTCGAGAACTTTTTAGCCAGTCAGCCTAGTATTGACGAATTTTATAAAACAGCAGGTCGAGCCTGTTATATTATTAAAGCCCATTTTTCAGATAATGAGCTCAAATCATTTTTAGAAAAACTTAATGAATGGGGACGTTATAACGTTGAAACAATCATACAACAGCTAAGATAAATTGGTAAGTATGAGTCTGAGCCAGACATAAACATTATAGCTCCACTGTCATCCATAATTCCCATAGGATTAATATCTGGTTCCAGCTCTTCCAGTTCAAATATATTCAATGCTCAGTCGTCCAAAATTAACGTCACCGGTCACAACTAAACGCTTATTCTGACCGGATAGCCTTTGCGGAGCTTGAGCCATTCCCAAGGCGGTCTTTACTTGCAAATCAACATACCAATCTTTGGGAATATAAAGGGTAATATTACCAAAATTGACTTCTACCTCAAAATTAGCAGTATCACCTAAAATTAAGGCATTATCAAAATAAATAGTGGAATTTCCAAAATTGACCTCTGCTTTATCTGACAGAAAATTATCATTATGAATATAGCGAGTAGAATTGCCAAAATTATATTCTTTCCCATCATTGGAGGAGGAATAGAATCGTCCATAGGTCAGAGTCCTGTGCCATTTATGCTCAGGCTTAAAAATTAATTCCAAGCCAATGCAGGCAAGGATAACAGCTAAGAACAGTGTCCAAGTCTCAATGCGAACAAAATGGTACTGACTATTTAGGATAATAACTATCAAAACGCCACAGATTCCTAGTCCCATGATAGAACCTGTCAGTAGGTTTTTAATAGCATGATAGGCCAAGAAGACCAGGGCAAGTAGTGCCCAAATGGATAGGGGAGAAGGCATTAAATAGTCTTTAAATAATAGAAAAACAGATAAAAAGAGCAAAACGATACCTAAGAAATACTTTTTCATGATAGAACCTACCTCATTTCATTTAGCTTGTCTTTCAAATATTGATAATAGTGACGCGAAACATGAATCTGCTTGTGTGTATCTTCAAAATGGATCGTACTGGTTCCTGAAAATGATTTATCCAGAGAATAGATAGTTTGAACATTAACAATAGCCGATTTTGAGATACGGCAAAAGTAAGCAGGTAATCTGTCTTCTAGCTCATAGAGCCTCATTTTTACCCTATAAGCGTCCTCCTTAGTATGGGCATAAATATTTGCTCCCTCAGTTTCAAAGAAAAGGAGCTCTGCTAAGTCAATAAAATATTCACTCGTCCCTTTATACAATGGAAAAGGTGCCCTATCCATACAACTGAGTAAACGGCAGATTTCATCTACTTTACCACTAAGATTAGGCGTTTTTAAAACAACTTCAAGAGTCTCTAATCTTTTATCCAGCTCAACCCTAATCTTCATAAGAATTACCTTTCCATCTCTAGTAACTTTATTATAGCAAGTCTGCTGCTATAAACAAGGGAACTCTCATAAGTGGTAACATTCGGCTGATAAGTCGCTAAGATGGACTTGTTGACTTTTAATAAATAAAAATCCAGGGCAGTATAACAACTCCCTAGATTTCCATTAACCCTTTATTAAGGTAGTAACGGCATAGACCTCTAGCCACAAGATAGGCTATAAAACCAAAAGTTCAATTACATCAACCCTAAAATTCCTGAACCATTACTGTTCGTATTTGAAACCGTTAAATGGCCGCCAATAACCTGAGAGAAAGTCTCGATATTGAGACTTTGAACATAAACTTCACCACTTCCCCGGAAGGTATTAACAATTCCTTCGCCTGTACCAAACGACTGCAAAAGGCCATTCTCTAGGTGAATCTGATAATCTAATTCCTTAGACCAAGCGACAACATGTGCATTATCAATCGTAATCTCCTGTTGATCAAGCTCCAGCTTCTGAATAGAACCGAAACTGTTAGCCAGTAAGGTGCCAACTCCTTCTGTTGACATGACAAAGAGGCCACCTTGCCCACCAAAGAAGGCACGACCGACAGACTGGCGCTCCATGGTATACTGGGCCGAGCCATCCAAGGCCAGAAAAGCACCATCATTGAGACGGTATTGTTTAGCTCCAAGCTCTAAGGCAATAATCTGACCCGGCATTGAAGGAGCAATCGCCAAACGACCATCATTACCATTAGCAATCGCCTGTGTAATAAAGGCCGACTCCCCTGAAACTACAGAACGACCAACAGCCTTAAAGATTTTACCAAGACCTGCACCTTTAGCGTTAAGCTTTGTGTTCAAGCTAATAGACGGCGTGTGGTAGACCATGCTGCCTCGTTGGATATAAGCTGACTCCCCAGCTTCTAAAAATATCTCAACTAAAGGAAATTGCATATGGCTATCAATACGGTAAGTCATATGATTATCGGACATAATATTTCTCGCTTACTTATTTAATAATAGTTTCAGTATAGCGGTATATCCCAAAGATTGTCAATAGGCCAAAAGAAAAATCAGCCCAAAGTCTTAGGCTGACGTCCCTAGCACTCAACTGCTGAAATGCGGCCGCTATCAACATCATAGATAGCACCAGATATGATAATATCATCTGGAATTAACGGAGAGTCTCGTAAGAGGTTGACATCCTCTCGAACACTGGCTTCAAGATCATCAAATGGACGAAAATCATGATCATGTACATTTTGGTTTAACTTACTCTCAACAAGGTTAGCTAGCTCTTCATTTTTAAAAGTAAGCATGCCACAGTCCGTATGGTGGAGAACAACGATTTCATGTGTCCCAAGCAGTTGTTCTGAAATAACAAGAGAGCGAATAGTATCCTCGGTTACCCGACCGCCTGCATTGCGTAGAATATGGGCATCACCCAGTGCTAATCCCAGAGCTGGAGCAACATGCAAACGAGCATCCATACAGGTGATAACAGCTACTTCTGTTTTGGGTTTAATCGGTAAATGGCTTGTCCCATGTAATGCAACATAAGCACTGTTGGCATTTATAAAATTATCAAAATATGACATAATTTTCTCCTTTACTACCGCTAAGTATAAAACGCTGTTATTATAACACAAATAGCAAAGAAAAGCCTGAGTTCAGACTAGGATCAAAAAAGCTTGTTTCTTGTTTACGAAGAGAACCCTTTTGGTCAATAGCCCCAAAATTCTAACCTAATCTTACCTTTTCCCAATAACATAGGTCAACTCTGCTGCTTGTTTGGCTGTGAAGGTGCGATAGGAAACAAGGCCTAGCCCTAAAGCATTAGATTCAGAAATTAAAATTGATCCATCCTTTCGAACCTCCTCCACAATAGCGACATGGCCATAATTAGGATCAGCACCGGCCTGATTAGGAGCAAACGATACGGCATAGCCTAGCTTGGGTTCATGAGTTAATTCATAACCAGATTTGTAAATCCATGCACCGCCATTCCCCATATAGGCATCAAATTGATAGCCCAATTCATGAGCACGATTATAAACATACCAAGTACACTGCCCCCAAGGATAGGAAAGAGCAACATAGTTTTCTATGTGCATTGGCTTAGATAAGTGATAACCTGCGGGGACGACCTCAAGGCTAATCCCACTGAAATTCTTAAGTTCTTCAGGGATAGTCGGCGTTCCCCCGTGCTGATCAATCCAGCGATCTATATTCTGCATGGCTTGCGCGCGGCGTTTACCTGTACCGGAAGTATCCGTAAAATAAACACCCCCTTCCGTTAATAAATCTAGTTGTCCTTGAGCGTACTTTGTCGCTTTGTCATCTTGACGCTTAAAACTCCAATTTTTATTTTGAATAATTGTTTCAGCAGTCATCCGCCTAATAGCAATCTCGTCTGAAAAATGAGTAGCATTGCTAACATTAGTATCAAAAGCTCCGTAACCAAACATATTAGCACCAGCTTCTTTGGCTACACCAGCAGTTCCTAGTGAGCTTTCAAAAAGTGCGATAGCAATGATAGCACGGACATCTAGGCCGCTCTCTCTTTCCCATTTAAGCAGACGCTGTCCATTGATACGATTTCGATCGTAAGCTATTCCTAAGGAATTGAGGTAACCATCCAGTTGTTCAGCCTTGATCCCGTAGCGATGAGACAGAAGATTATGACTGTAGGCATTTTTGCCAGACCAGTGTTCTACATACTTTGTATAAGAAAAAGCTGGAGTAACCTCACCATCATCGTTATCAAAAACCGATGTTGCGCTCCACAATGGGCTAGCAATTACTGAAGCTTGGGAACTTGATGTGACCGTTCCAGAGCTCTCTGAATATATAGGTAAAGATAAATTGAATGGGTCATATGATTTAACAGGCGCTTGCTGGTCTCTTGAGGGAAGATCTGAAGAAGAACCTTTGGCTGCATCTGAAGAAACCTCTTTTTCCGTTATTTCAGTTTCCTCCATTGCCCTCTCTGATGTGATCGAACTATCCTCAGTACGATCAGCCATTTCGGTTTTACTTTTCTCCTGCTCACTTTCTACTTTATCCTCAGATGATGGCTGAGGAGAATCTTTAAAAGTTTCCTTAGAATCTGCTGAACTCTGGTCTGACGCAGAGAACGAGACTTCCTGGGCACTACTCTCTGTCTGCGTTTCCGCCTTGTTCTCATCTTCATCCTTAGTTTCTTCTACCTCCGTCGAATCCTCAGAAAAAGAAATATCATCCGAACTGCTGCTCGACTCGCTACTTTTCCCTTCTTCCTTAGACCGGCGAACCGTTCTTTCTGCCGTTTCGGCTCTTGTTACGGGAGGAACAAGATAGGCCCCACTTAAGATAAGTAAAAGCGTCAAAGCCACCAATTTTTCTTTTTTCATGGCCCAAAACTCCTTTCATAATATGATTCACCTATTTATTCGCAAAACATATAAAAAAGCTTTAGAAACATCTTTGTAACAATGTTCCTAAAGCTTCATTTTTAAGTTAACCAACTGAACCTTCCATTTCATAGCTAATTAAGCGATTAAGCTCAACAGCATATTCCATTGGCAGTTCCTTGGTAAAGGGTTCGACAAATCCCATAACAATCATCTCTGTCGCCTCTTGCTCGGACAATCCTCGACTCATAAGGTAGTAGAGCTGTTCTTCTGAAATTTTTGAGACTTTTGCTTCATGCTCAAGGGCTACTTGTGAGTTATGGATTTCATTAAAAGGGATGGTATCAGATTTAGATAAATCGTCCATCAAAATCGTATCGCATTCGATATGACTAACAGACTTTGTCGATTCACGATTAAAAGTCACCTGACCGCGGTAATCCACTTTACCCCCATTTCGAGCAATAGATTTTGACACAATAGACGAGGAGGTGCGGGGCGCATTGTGAATCATTTTTGCACCAGTATCTTGGTGCTGCCCTTTATTGGCAAAGGCAATAGATAACATAGTCCCGCGCGCTCCCTCACCTTCAAGGTAAACAGAAGGATACTTCATAGTCGTTTTAGCACCAATATTACCATCAATCCACTCGACGGTAGCATTTTTTGTTGCCTTAGCCCGCTTGGTTACTAGGTTATAGACATTATCAGACCAGTTTTGAATGGTTGAATAACGCATATAGGCACCATCCAAGGCAAATATTTCCACAATGGCAGCGTGAAGACTGGCCGTTGAATAGGTCGGCGCTGTACAACCTTCAACATAATGGACACTAGCCCCTTCATCTACAATAATCAGGGTTCGCTCAAATTGAGCTGTCGCCTCATTGTTCATGCGGAAATAGGTCTGCAAAGGAATATCAACCTTAACTCCCTTAGGCACGTAGATGAATGTTCCTCCTGACCAGAAAGCAGAGTTGAGAGCTGCCAGCTTATTATCCGTGGGAGGAACCAGTTTTGAGAAGTACTGTTTAAAGAGGTCTGGATATTCCTTGAGCGCTGAGTCTGTATCTGTAAAAACAATTCCCAGCTTATCATATTCCTCTTTCATATTATGGTAGACCACTTCTGACTCGTATTGAGCTGAGGCGCCAGCCAGATATGCCCGTTCTGCCTCTGGGATCCCTATCCTCTCAAATGTTTCCTTGATCTTATCGGGAACGTCATCCCAATCACGAGCAGCCTTGTCTGTTGCTTTTGAGTAGTAAATCAGATCATCAAAGTTGATGTCTGAGAGATCTGGTCCCCACTCCTGCATAGGCATCTTATTAAAGGTTTCTAAGGACCTTAGGCGAAAGTCCAACATCCAGTCAGGCTCGCCTTTTTCCGCCGACATTCGACGCACAACCTCTTCACTGATCCCCTTACCTGTTGAAAATACAGGAGTAACGTCATCGTGGAAACCATATTTATATTCACCGAGGTCAATCGGTTTTGGCTCTACTTTTTCTTCTGCCATGTTCCCTCTTTCTATTTTAACTTAGTCTAAAATCTTCAAAATCTTGTCTAGTGATTGTCGCTCAGGGCGGAAAGTATTAACAGAATGGTCACTTTCATAACCTAAGGCCATACCGATTACAATCTCATAAGCACTATCAACCCGTAAGGTTTGAGCTAAATTTCCAGGAAATTTGACTAATTCATAAGCCACCATGGTTGCCAAACTTTGGTTATTGGCCGATAAACTTGCTGTTTGCAAAAAAGCTCCCATATCTAAAATAGACCACTCAGGTGAGTTTTTTGGCAAGGCAAAATACATAATCACTGGAGCTTGAAAAAGTTCTTGGTTAAGTTGCCAAAAGGTCTCATTTTTAACCTCTGTAAAGTTATCTAAGCGATTTGACCAAGCCGCCATGTGAGACTGCTGATCTTCTTGAAAACCTGTCCGAGAACGAACTGGAAAAATCGGAGTTGATTTTTGTCCAACTTCGATTAAACTCCTGTGGTCTGACTTTATTTCCTCCAAGGTTTTTCCAGTCGCTACATAGACTTTCCAGGGCTGTGAATTAACCCAAGAAGCCGTTTGACTGGCTTTCTGCAACAATTTGCTTCAGCATTTCTGTCTCGACTGGTTGATCCTTAAAGTGACGTGTCGAATGACGATTGGCCATTAATTTACTAAATTCCATAAGTAGCTCCTTATCTCGATTACATCTCACTACGTTCGATGGCCTTTTTGAGGGCATTCCATGAGAGGGTGGCACATTTGATACGCTGTGGAAATTTTGACACACCAGCCATGAGCTCAGCTTCACCTAGCTCTTTTTGCTGGTCGTCTGTTTCTCCTTGGACCATCTTTGAAAAGATATCCGCCAAACGAAGCGCCTCCTCCTTGGTTTTGCCAATAACCGCATCTGTCATCATACTAGACGAAGCAGTCGAAATCGTACAACCATGGCCGGCAAAGGCGATATCCTCAATAACACCATCCTTAAACTTCACCGAAAGGTTGATGACATCACCGCAAGTTGGATTATTGAGCTGCAATTGCTCAACTCCTTCTAAAAAACCATGATGGTGAGGACTCCTAGAGTGATCAGCAACAACCGCCTTATAAAGACTATCTAACCTAGAAAGTGCCATTAAAGAACTCCTTCGCTTTTAAAATTGCATCCACTAATCGATCACAATCTTCTTTGGTATTGTAAATATAAAAACTAGCCCGTACGGCTGAATGAATACCCAGATGATTAATCAAGGGTTGAGCACAGTGGTGCCCGGCTCGTACAGCTACTCCCTCATAATCTAGGGCTGTCGCCACATCATGAGGATGCAATCCCTCTAAATTAAAGGCAATAACACCTGCATGCTGAGACGAATTCTGCGGCCCATAAACTGTTAGCCCTGTAATCGCCTGTAACTGAGGCAAGACATAATCAACAAGCTCTTGTTCGTGTTCCTGCACATTAGCCATTCCCAACTCACCTAGATAATCAACCGCCGCTCCTAAAGCGATGGCTCCAGCAATATTGGGAGTCCCCGCTTCAAATTTCCACGGCAGCTCTTTCCATGTTGCCTCCTGTTCGTAGACAAAATCAATCATTTCACCACCAAATTCAACTGGTGACATCTGATTGAGAAGCTCTTCTTTACCATACAAAACACCAATACCTGTCGGACCTAACATTTTATGACCAGAAAGAGCATAAAAATCACAATCCATATCCTGCACATCAATAGCCATGTGAGGAGCTGATTGCGCACCATCAACAACCATATAAGCACCATATTGGTGAGCTAAGTCAGCAACAGCCTTGACAGGATTGATGCAACCCAGAACATTAGAGACGTGGGCAAGGCTGACAAATCTAGTCCGTTCACTGAGCTTAGATTTGAGGTCATCCATATCCAATTGACCATCTTTTAGGTAGACATAGACTAACTCAGCACCTGTTTCCTGACAGACTCTCTGCCATGGAACCAAGTTAGAGTGATGCTCCATAACCGAAATCAAAACTTGATCTCCAGTTTGTAAAATCTCCTTGGCAAATTGAGCTACCCAGTTGAGCCCCGTCGTTGTTCCGCGCGTAAAAAGAATCTCCTTAGTTGAACGCGCATTTAAAAAGAGGCGTAACTTCTCACGACTGTCTTCATAAGACTGAGTTGCTCGTTCAGCTAAGGTATGTACACCACGATGAACATTGGCATTATTTGTACGGTAATAAGATTCTAAAACCTCAAGGACTGCTTGAGGTTTTTGCGTTGTAGCCGCATTATCTAAATAAACTAATGGCTCATCATTTATTACCTGGTCTAAAATCGAAAAATCTTTCCGCAGTGTTCTTGCATCCAACAATGATAAACTCCTTTTTATAAGATATAAGGACGCCAAATAGTCATTTTTGAGATATGGGATAAAATTTCCTAGACTTATGCATTTTTATAGTTCTACTTGCAAGACGCAAGAGGGTGCTTTCCGCCTTCTAGGCTTAAACCTTTGACAGTGCCAACGGACTGTCAAACTGTTATATCTCAAATAATTGGTGGAGGGAGGACATTTGCTCCAACCCCTTAGGTCAGCAACTAAAAATTAGGACTTACTGAAAAATCAAATGCTTCTGAATTACTGTTTTTTATCCCACTCGCAAGGGGCCTTCCTTTTACCGACACTTTTACATGGGATTTAGCCCATAAAATGCAATAATCAGACGACAAAAAGCAAACTAAAACAAGATTTAGCGCTTATCCAGCTTTGTATCTAGAACTGAAATCATTTCATCACGAACTTCCTTAATGGGGATCTCTGTAATAACAGCTCCTAAGAATCCGCGAATAACCAGACGTTCAGCTTCTTCAAATTTTAAACCGCGGCTCATCAGATAATACATGTCCTCTGGATCAATTTGACCAATCGAGGCTGCATGACCAGCCGTTACATCATTTTCATCAATCAACAAGATTGGGTTAGCATCACTGCGCGCCTTATCAGACAGCATAAGGACACGACTTTCCTGTTGGGCGTCAGCCCCTTTGGCACCTTTAATAATATGACCAATACCGTTAAAGGTCAAGGTCCCCCGTTCTAAGATAACACCATGTTGGAGAATATGCCCAACAGAATTTTTCCCATAATTGGTTACCCGTGTATCGATCCCTTGTACCTGACGACCACTGGAAGCCGCAACGACCTTGAGATCAGCATGGCTACCGTCCCCTTTAAGATCGCTATCAAAATCGGCAATCACATTGCCTTCATTCATAACGCCAAGAGCCCAATCAACAGTAGCATCACGCTCTAGACGTCCCCGCCGGCTCATATAGGTTGTCAAATTATCTCCAAGCCTATCAATAGCGGAAAATTTAACCTGACTACCAGCACCGGCAATAACTTCGACACTAATATTAGCTGTTGTTTGAGCACTGCCATCACCAATAGACTCAAACCGCTCCAAGTAACTCACACGCGCATTGCGACCGGCAATAATCAGCACATGCTTATTAAAAGGCACTGCACTGTCGCTATCCTGCAGAAAGACACCTTCAATTGGTCGGGAGACTTCAACATTGTCCGGCACATACAGAACAGCTGCGCTGTTGAAATAAGCATAGTGATAAGCAGCTAATTTATCCTCATTCAGAGCCAGTGCTTGACCAAAGTGGCTCTCAATAATCTCTGGGATCTCCTCTAGGGCAGAAGCTAAATCAATAAACACAACACCTTGTTCTAACAAATCTGCCGAGAGCTGCTCAAGTACGGTCTGCGTCCCCAGCTGGACAAGCTTAGGATTATCCCCAAGTGCTGTGAAATCAGGCACATTGTTACTAGCCTCACTTTCAGCTATTCTACCGTCACCCAGATTCCAACGATGAAACTTAACACGTTCAATATCAGGCAAAGGCAGATTTTCGATCTGATCAAAAGCTGCTAAACGCCGCTCACGTAGCCAAACCGGCTCAGCCTGCGCCTGTGAAAATTTTACAATAGATTCCTTTGACATGAGATGGTGGTTGCTCCTCTCTTCTAACACGTCTAGGTAATTTTACCCTAAACTTGTTTTAAATTAGACGCCTATTTAAACTTCTTCGTGGTATTCTAATCCCAACTCTTCAGCTACTTGGGCATAGCCTTCACGCTCAAGTCGGGCTGCCAATTCAGCATCACCTGAAAGAACAATCCGGCCATCCATCATAACATGAACAACATCAGGCTTAATGTAGTTGAGTAGGCGTTGATAGTGGGTGATAATCATAGCCCCAAATCCTTCACCGCGCATGGCATTAACTCCTTTAGAGACAACCTTCAGGGCATCGATATCCAAGCCAGAGTCAATCTCATCTAGGAGAGCAAATTTAGGTTCTAACATCAGAAGCTGTAAAATTTCATTGCGCTTTTTCTCACCACCAGAGAATCCCTCGTTGAGATAACGCTCAGCCATTTCTTCTTTCATGCCCAATAGTTCCATTTTTTCATCCAATTTAGTGATGAAATCGCGAATGGAAATCTTTTCTTCATCCTCCTTGCCAGCATTCATCGCCGCACGGATAAACTCTGCATTAGTGATTCCTGGAATTTCTGACGGATACTGCATCGCTAAGAAAAGGCCTAAACGTGCACGTTCGTCCACTTCTAACTCAAGAATATTTTGCCCCTCGAACCAAATTTCACCTTCAGTCACCTCATAATTAGGGTTTCCCATGATAGCCGCAGAGAGTGTTGATTTCCCTGTACCATTTGGCCCCATAATGGCTGCAATTTCACCTGTTTTCAGGGTCAAGTTCAGTCCTTTCAAAATTTCCTTATCCTCAATGGAGACGTGAAGATTTTTTATTTCCAGTACAGACATGTATAACTCCTTTATCATTGTTGGCCAGCGTCAATCGCAAGGGCCTGTCTTTAGAAGAGACTAATACTCAAAAAACACATTAGTGAAACAACAGCTGTGCGCAATACAACATATTGCCATCTATAAAGTGCTACCCTAAATTTTAAAGAGTACAATACACAACTTAGCCTCTAATCACCCTTCATTATAACAAAAAAAGACAAGCTTAGCTTTGTCTTTGATTATAAAATTATCTATTAAACTTTTGCTTCCACCTGTCCAATACCGATTGGCGGTAAGAGCTGTTGCCAATAAACTTCAAGGCATCAAAGAGCGGCGTTCGGCCGATCCCCCAAATTTGTAATCCCTCAATGAGCACCTCTGCTGTAAACAGAATACCAATCATCAGAAGGACTCCCCCAAGACGGCTGGAAACATTTAAAAGCAGGGAGGTTAAAGAGAAAACCATAGCAATCCCATAAACAACCAAGACTGCCCCTCGATGAGTAAATCCCATAGCCAACAGACGGTGGTGCAGGTGCATTTTGTCAGCCTCTATGGCTGAACGTCCTGACAGTTTCCGCCGAATAATAGCCACGAAGGTATCCAAAATTGGTACTCCTAAAATGATAACCGGTGTGATAACTGCAACTGCTGTCGAATTTTTTAATCCCTGCAGGGACAAAACACCAATCATAAAACCAATAAAGAGCGCACCAGTATCCCCCAGATAGATAATAGCAGGATTATAATTGTAAGGAAAAAAGCCAGCAATCGCTGCGATTAAAAGAAAGATCGTCAGAGTAGTATAAAGATTACTATCAAAAAGAAAGAAATAAGAAATCAGCCCCATAGTCGTTAGACTGATAATTGATACTCCGCAGACCAATCCATCTAAACCATCAATCAAATTAATAGCATTAGTAATGGCAATAATCCACAGAACAGTCAAAAAGAAACTTAAAACAGGCCCAAAATAGAACANGAAAAAAGCCAGCAATCGCTGCGATTAAAAGAAAGATCGTCAGAGTAGTATAAAGATTACTATCAAAAAGAAAGAAATAAGAAATCAGCCCCATAGTCGTTAGACTGATAATTGATACTCCGCAGACCAATCCATCTAAACCATCAATCAAATTAATAGCATTAGTAATGGCAATAATCCACAGAACAGTCAAAAAGAAACTTAAAACAGGCCCAAAATAGAGCATCGGACCCCCAAAGGGAATCTTGAAGCTGTCAAAACGATAATCTGTAAAGGTCCAGACAACGATGGCGCCAAGCACAATTCCCAACATCTTCCACTTTGGTGTAAGTTCACGTATATCATCAATAAAGCCAGTCATTGCTACGATAAGTCCTCCTAGAGAAACTGGCAAAATATAATCAAAGTAGGACTGTAAAAAATGATGTCGCTCGGTAATAATCGGCATCAAAATCAGAGAACCAATCAAAAAGGCAATTAAAATTCCCAGCCCGCCGCTGCTAGGCATGGGAACCTTGTTGATACGTCTGGCGTTAGGATTATCAACTGCACCAATATGTAAAGCCAAAAACCGCACCAAGGGAGTCAGGATAAGAGAAATCAAAAATACCCCAATCAAGACCAAGATGTATTGTAAACGAAATGGATTTATCATTTAGAGGGCACCAACTTTATTTTTTTCAGGTGTTCAATGGCGTTGTCATCAACCAGCTTAATCATATGCTCCAACAGGTAGGCCCGCGTATATTCTGAAGGATAACCGTACTCATAAAAACGAGCCTTTAGCTGATCGGACCGCTGAGGAGACTCATTTGCAATATAAAAGAGAACCGTCATATGGTATTTGTCTTCCGACTTAAAAAGCTCAGAAGCTTCTGTTGGTACATCCAATGCCTGTGCTGCTATAATCGCATCCTTTAAAGTAGGATAATCCGCTGCAAAATGCACATAGTGAGTCTCTGGGATCAGATCTTCCGGTTTAAATTTGAAAGGTTTATCTTCACCATCATCCTCATCAGCTTCCGATGTTTCCGTCGTTGAGACAGGCGAGTCCGATAGATTACTAAGGGCATCATCCAGCATTTCTTCGATGTTTTTCAGCTTTTCATGAGCTTCTGTATCCCCTTGTTCCATCATATTTTTTTCCAGATTTTTAAAAAAATCTTCTGGGGTCAAGTCGGACCAATCGTTCACTCCTTCTGCAAACTGCTCAAAGTCTAAATCTTCACTGAGGTCCGATTTGGTGACAAAAACATCAACCCTATCCTGACGGGGGGTTACCCGAAAGCTCAACATACCAGTTGATTTAAAGTTATCAGGAATATCCAACTCATCCAAAATGGTATAGAAAAACTCTTCTGTTTTTTCTTGTGGCATGAGGAAATCTTTCAATTCCATGCCATAAGTATCTAGATCATCCATACTAACTGAAATCTTCAACGTGGATTCATTGATCTGTTTCATTTCCATAGTCTTTACCTCGCACGAGTAGTTATTTTATTATACAAGAAAAGTCCTAAAAGTTCAATTTTACAGTATGTCTCTAAAGCCAACTAGAAATAAGATAAAAATCATGATTTCGCAGAAATCAACTATTCAACAAATCTTAATTTCTAGTTGCTGGTTCGAAATAATTGAACTCCAGACCGTTTTAGGCTATCGCCTAGAAACTAGAGAGCCGTGTGAATCAAACTTAAAATTTTTGTGCTGGTCTCCCACCATAAGGACAAGGCCAGATCATGAAGTTTTCAAAAGATATTAAACAATCAGTACAAAAAATAAGAGCAGGGAACACGGATGTTCCAAGCCCTTTTCTACTCTTTGCACAATAAAAACTGTCTTAAGCCACCAATACTTTGACTGCTGCATATAGCAAAAGAACAACACCTAATACAATTCGGTACCAGCCAAAAACTGTAAAATCATGCTTTTTGACAAAATTAGTTAAGAATTTAATAACAACCATGCTGACTGCAAAAGCCACCACCGAAGCCAGCAGCAGAATAAGCCACTGAGGACCAGTCAGATGATGACCATCGAGAAAGAATTTGACAAACTTAAGCCCGCTGTAGCCAAACATGGTCGGAATTCCTAGAAAGAATGTAAAATCAGCAGCCACACTGCGGCTGGTCCCAACCAGGATGGCACCTAATATTGTCGCACCCGAACGACTGGTCCCCGGAATAATACTAAGAACTTGAAACAATCCGATATAAAGAGCGGTCTTATAGTGCATACGTGCTAAATCTTTCACTGCTGGCTCAACATTTTGATTACGTCTTTCAATCCAGATAAAAGCAATACCGTAGACAATCAGCATCGTAGCAACACTGGTGAAATTACTAAAGTGAGCATCCATCCAATCATCCAAAAGAAGTCCCACTACAGCCGAGGGAATGCAGGCAATAACAACCTTCAGCCAAAGCTGCCAAGTCAGACGTACCTCTCTAGCCGTCTTACCTCTTTGAAAGGGATTAAGGCGCTCAAAGTAAATAACCATGACTGCCAAGATAGCACCCAACTGGATGACAATATTAAAGAGTTCGCGGAAGGCATCTCCCTGATTGAGATTGATAAATTCCTGCACCAGAATTAAATGCCCTGTGCTAGAAATCGGCAACCATTCAGTAATACCTTCGACAATGCCGAGAAATACTGCCTTAAGCAGTTCAATAAATAGCATAGCATCTCCTAGATAAGTTTTGTTCCATTATAGCAAAAAGAAGTAGATTTTAGAAGGCTCCGCCTCCTCCACCTCCACCGCCTCCGGAAAAGCCGCCGCTACTGAAACCACCTGACGAAACATGAAAGTTTTGAGCTGCCACCGCTTGATGTCCGTAATCAGCAAAGTGATGAGCAGATAGATAAAGCAAGGGATACCAATCGTGATAAACATAGCCTGCCATTGCAGAAGGAACTTCTATTCGGTGAACCCTAATAACCTCTTCGACCTCCTTGGCATAGCCAAAGAGCGTAGCATATACAAGAATACGATTCCACACCACAATACTTTCCAATTCAGCCTGATTAAAAGTCTTAATATCCTTCATCATACGGCGAAAGGCTTGCCAAGCATAATAGTCAGGTAAAAACTCTTCTTTGAGCACCCCATTTTGTTTTTCCAAACGGCTAAAAGCATTAAACAGAATCCAAAGCAGCAAAGACCCTAGACTCAGTAAAACGTACCCCAAGGAAAGTTGCCAATTAAGCAGCGTTAACTTCCCTGAAATCAGAAGATAGAGGAGGGATACCACGGAAAATAGACTCGCTCCTAAAAGCAGAGCTAGGCTGAGCTGTCTCAGACCGTTCTCCCGTAAACTCAAAGGTCTGTAGTAATCCCCCAAACGGTAAATTTGCTTTTCATCAGCAACAGCTTGCGTCAACTTCTTTAGCGACCGTGTAAACGCGCTTGTCTTGCGGCGTCCATAATCGTTGACCTGCGAAGCATTATACCCCTTTTTAACACTAATACTCTTGTCAACTTTGTAATCAGAAAACAGCCCTTCCACAGCAAGTTTACTATCCAAATGTTCTCCCATAGCCATGTGAATAAAATACTCCTCAGATGGAGTTAGCCCCTTAGATGTCATGTAGGAAAGCCAAGCACCCTTCTCATCTACTTCTAACTTGAGATTCCCTCGATCAATTAAGTCAAGTAGCGTTGCCTGAACTAAATTTTCAAAGGAAAATAGCCCCTTTCCTCCTGTAATAGGGTTGACATCAGACCAGTCTGTACTGTAAACAGTAGAAGCAACCAGTTGCGGAGACCAGTCTGCAGGTGCAACGTAGAGCCATTTGGCTCCCTGATAGGTATTGCGGGGTTTTAGCAAAAGCTTATAAAGAATAAAAACGCAAACGGCAATAAGGACAGCAGCACTTATGACAACCGGAAAAATTACAGAGAATACCCTGCGAAAAAGAAGACTCTTTCGATGAATTTTCTTTTCTACACTTTGAAATTGTCCCAGAGCTAGCTTTCGATCGTCCTTTTTAGCTGTAAAACTATTTGAATCCCAGAATCCATGCAGCTCTAAAGCTTTACCTTCACCAATATAGTCAGCGTCCACACCAAATGTGTTCCCCATATTCTTAATACGAGCAGCCGGTTGTAGATACCCTAAATGCACAAATAATTGCTGCTGTGAACTACTTGGAGCCGATATTTTAAAGCTCACGTGACGCAGAGGGACATCCCAATCGCTGACTGGTTTCCAGTTTAATTCAGCAATGTCTCGATGAACCGTCAAAATATGATTCAACTGCCAAGTCACTGTTACTCGAACTTGGTCTCCCTTTTGTCCAGCATTATATATTTTAAGGGCATATCCTTCTTTTAGTGATTCTAAGTGAGCTTTAGGCTTCCTTTTCACCCCTCTATTGTTCTCGACCCAAGAGGTAACCTTTGATTTATCAATAGAAAATCCCTTGGGGTTATTTCCAGCACTCCCTAGGGTAACATATTGACCCTTATAAGCCGAATCAAATTTATAGGTTATCACTTGAGTAAAAGTCGCTGTGTTATCCTTACGAATATTAAGTCGTCCCTCATAACGGCTGATGCTATAATCCACCTCATCATCCGCCTGAATCTTAGGCGCAAAAATAATTAAAGATATTAGCAAAGACAGACAAAACAAAAATTTCTTTCTCATAAACTCCTCTCTTACGACAGTACAAAAGCGCCGAGAAAACAAGCAGATAGAGAATATTCTAACCCTCAAAAGGCAAGAAAACTATTCTTTAACCTACTTAAACCTAGACTTAACTGTATAACTTCTTATACCCCCCATTTTATCATAAATTTAAACGGTACTTGAGAAATTCCTCTTTAAAAAGGGGATACTCCCATTGAAATCGACTGATATTTCCTGTAAAATAGGATAGTATGTATATTTGTGTCTTGATAGCTAGAATTAGGACCTTTAACTATAGGAGTATCTCATGAAAAAACTAATCCTAACCTTCGTGTTAGCTGCTGCCCTAGTTTGGGGTGGGACAACATCTGTTCAAGCAGATGAATATTTACGTGTCGGCATGGAAGCGGCCTATGCCCCCTTCAACTGGACACAAAATGATGATTCTAACGGTGCCGTTCCCATTGACGGCAGTCGTCAGTACGCCAATGGTTATGATGTCCAGATGGCTAAGAAAATTGCTAAGAAGATGGACAAAAAGCTCATCGTCGTCAAGACTAAATGGGACGGGCTGCTGCCTGCCCTAACTTCCAATAAAATTGATATGATCGTCGCTGGTATGAGTCCAACAGCGGAACGTAAGAGAGAAATCAATTTTTCCAACACCTACTATACTAGCGAGCCTGTTCTAGTAGTAAAATCGGATAGCAAATACGCGGATGCCAGCAGCCTTTCTGACTTCTCCGGTGCAAAAATTACATCTCAACAAGGGGTCTACCTTTACGGTCTTATTGATCAAATTCCCAATGCTAAAAAAGAAACAGCTGTCAGTGACTTTTCTCAAATGCGCCAATCTTTAACGTCAGGAAAAATTGATGCTTATGTATCTGAACGGCCCGAGGCCCTGACTGCGGAGACATTTAGTGATGACTTCAAAATGATCGAGTTGGATAAGGGCTTTAAAACAAATCCAGATGATACGGCACTCGCTATCGGCTTGCGCAAAGATGATACCCAAACGCTCAATAAAGTTAATGAAATCCTGGCCACAATCCCTGAAAAAGAACGACTCCAGCTCATGGATAAGATGACTAAAGAACAACCAGGAGCTGGGCAAGACAACCAAACTTTCTTCAACCAAGCTTGGACAATTCTTACCGAGAATTGGTCCCAATTCCTGCGCGGAACGGGCATAACCCTGCTCATCTCAATTGTCGGAACTCTGGTTGGCATGATTATTGGCCTTTTGATCGGCGTCTACCGAACTGCTCCCAAAGCTGCCAACAAGGTCCTTACCCTTTTGCAAACTCTTTTCAATTGGCTCCTTAATATCTATATCGAGGTCTTTCGTGGGACGCCAATGATTGTTCAGGCCATGGTTATTTACTACGGTCTCGATCAGGCCTTTGATATTTCACTCGATCGCACCTGGGCAGCCATCTTTATTGTTTCCATAAATACAGGTGCTTACATGAGTGAAATTGTCCGTGGCGGCATCTTTGCAGTTGATAAGGGGCAGTTTGAAGCTGCCACAGCTTTAGGTTTTAACCACAGCCAGACTATGCGTAAGATTGTTTTGCCACAGGTTATTCGCAATATTCTGCCTGCTACTGGCAATGAATTTGTTATCAACATCAAGGACACATCCGTTCTTAATGTTATCTCGGTGGTAGAACTCTACTTCTCTGGTAACACTGTGGCCACTCAAACCTATCAATATTTCCAAACCTTCTTTATCATCGCCACTATCTACTTTATCCTTACCTTTACCGTTACCCGCATCTTGCGTTACGTTGAACGCCGCCTTGACCAAGATAATTACACACAGGGAGGTGCCCACTAATGACTGATACCATCTTAGAAATTAAACATTTAAAAAAATCCTACGGACAAAATGAAGTCCTCAAAGATATTTCACTAAGTGTCAAAAAGGGAGAAGTCATCTCAATCATCGGGAGTTCCGGATCTGGTAAATCAACCTTTCTGCGCTCTATCAATCTTCTTGAAACTCCAACCGATGGACAAATTCTCTACCACGGACAAGACGTTCTTGAAAAAGGGTATGATTTAGCAACCTACCGTGAAAAATTAGGAATGGTTTTCCAATCTTTTAATCTTTTTGAAAACCTCAATGTCCTTGATAATGCCGTTGTTCCTCAGACAACTGTTCTGAAACGTCCTAAAGATGAAGCTATAGCGGTCGCTAAAGCCAATCTAGAAAAAGTAGGAATGGGAGAGCAGTACTGGAAAGCCAAACCAGCTCAACTTTCCGGAGGACAAAAACAGCGGGTCGCTATTGCACGCGCGCTCTCAGTCAATCCTGAAGCCATTCTTTTCGATGAGCCAACATCCGCTCTGGATCCTGAAATGGTCGGCGAAGTCCTTAAAACTATGCAGGATTTAGCCAAATCAGGTTTAACCATGCTCATCGTTACCCATGAGATGGAATTTGCTAAAGATGTTTCTGATCGCGTTATCTTTATGGATAAAGGTGTCATCGCTGAACAAGGAAAGCCAGAACAGCTTTTTGAACATCCGCAAGAGAGTCGTACCAAAGAATTCCTGCAACGTTTCCTCGGATAAAGCCATAAACGAACTGGGGAAACAGCTCCCTTAAAGCAGATCGTAAAATAATAAAATCTTCAGCAAGGGTCTTGTTCTTTATTTCAAAAGGGGCAAGACTCTTATGCTTCTCTTGACAGCTTTAAACACAGCCTGCTATAATAATTTGTCATACAATTCTATACAATTCAATACTGGAGGTTACAATGCAAAAACGATCAACCTATTGGATCATTGGTTTCATGCTCTTTGCACTCTTTTTTGGTGCAGGCAATCTTATTTTCCCAGCCTATCTTGGGATTTATTCTGGTGTTAATCTTTGGTTAGCTATCATCGGCTTTTGCTTAACAGGGGTAACCTTGCCCCTGCTGGGAGTAGTTGCCGTTGCCTATTCAGGTAAGACTGATGTAGAGTCTATCGCTCAACCAGCCTCACGAATTTATGCTCTTTTCTTTGCCATTGCCCTTTACCTGTCAATTGGCCCCTTCTTTGCTATTCCACGTACTGGGGCTGTTTCTTACGAAATTGGCATCATGCCCTTCTTTGGAGATAGTCAATTTATACATATTAGCTATGGTATTGTCTTTTTTGGCCTATCTTATCTCATTGCTGTTCGCCCAAGTAAAATTGCTGACCGTGTTGGAAAGTACCTCACACCGGCTCTTTTGATTTTTCTAGGTATACTTATCCTCGCTTCCTTTATCTCGCCGGCCGGTAACCTTGGGCAAGCTGTCAACGCTTCAAATGCGGTAAGTGACAGTTTCCGCGACCTGCCTTTTGTCGCAGGCCTGATTCAAGGTTACAGTACCATGGATGCCCTTGCCTCTTTAGCTTTTGCCATTTTAGTTATTGATGCTGCTAAAAACCATGGCGCTGAGACACCTGCTGCCATAGCTCAACTAACACTAAAATCTGGTATTATCGCCGCTGCTCTCCTAGCTGCGATTTATATCTTTGTCGGCCGTTTGGGGGCAACATCGCAATCTCTCTTTAGTCTGTCTAATGGCCTCTTTATGCACCACTCAACAGCCGTTACGGATGGTGGCCCAGTTCTCATCCAATCAGCCAGTCACTATATGGGCTCTCTTGGTCAAATTGTGCTAGCTCTGGCTATTTTCCTAGCCTGTCTAACAACAGCTACAGGGCTCATTACAGCCTGCGCTGAATATTTTCACAAAATTATCCCCCGACTCTCCCATATCGCTTGGGCGACCATTTTTACCCTTATTGGGGTGACATTTTACTTCGGAGGACTATCAGAGATTATCAAATGGTCTTTGCCAGTCCTCTACCTTCTCTACCCACTAACTATCGTAACGATTATTCTTATTTTCTTAAAGGGCTTCATTGGAGACAATTCTATCGTTTATAAGGCTACGTTAGCTTTCACTGCTATTGCTGGACTTTTTGATGCCTTTAATACTCTATCAGCCCAAACTCAACTTTTTACACTGCCAAATTGGTTGATGACCTTCTTCATTAAAGTCATCCCACTTGGCAGCTATAACATGGGTTGGATTAGCTTCGCCGCAGTTGGACTGCTAGCTGGCCTAGTATTAGCAAGACTTAATCCCTTTCGCAAAAAGCAATTAAAATCATAAAAGATATTATCTTTTTAACCAGCCTGCTTTATTCAGCGTTTTATCCTTAACATCGTATCACCAATTCAAATGAGCAAGAAGATTTAACATCTATTATAAAACAGGCCCTAGTACTGTTAACACTTGACAATCAAAAGCTTTAAAAGTTGGCAAAGAAGGTTGCTAAAGCAATTTCTACTTTAACGTCAAAAAGAGCAATCCAGACTGATTCCTAAAAATCAGATTGGATCTGCCCTTTTTTATTTTGCTTTTAAAGCTGATAATATCTGCGTCCGAATATCTTCAGCCCCTTCTGGATTATTAGGCAAAAATAGAGTTTGATTGCCACCAGCAGCAAATTGATTCAGAGTGTCAAGATATTGGTTGGTCAAAAGGATAGACATAATCTGTTCCTCTGTCATGCCGACATTAGCTTGCTTAAGTTCTGCAATAGACTCAGCTAAACCATCAACAATCGCCTTACGTTGTTGAGCGATACCAACACCGTGCAGCCGATCCTTTTCTGCTTCCGCAGAGGCTGCTGTAACAATCTTAATCTTATCAGCCTCTGCTAATTCTTGAGCAGCTACTCGCTTACGTTGAGCTGCATTAATTTCATTCATGGACTGCTTAACTTCAGCATCTGGCTCAACCTTAGTAATCAGGGTTTTAACAATGATATATCCGTATGTAGACATCTCCTCTGCCACCTGATGCTGAACTTCGAGGGCAATCTCATCTTTTTTCTCAAAGAGTTCATCCAGGGTCAATTTAGGAACAGACGAGCGCAGGGCATCTTCAATGTAAGATTTAATCTGTGCTTCTGGGCGCATTAATTTGTAATAAGCATCAATAACATTCTGCTCGTTAACCCGATACTGTGTTGCTACATTCAAGGTAACAAAAACATTATCTTTAGTCTTAGTTTCAACAACAATTTCACTCTGTAAAAGCCGTAACTGCACGCGCGCAGCAATCTTATCTATACCAAGCGGCAGACGAACATGAATTCCACTGCTAGAAGTGGTTTGGTAACGCCCAAAACGCTCAATAATCGCTACTGATTGCTGCCGAACAACATAGAGCGAACTGACTAAAAAGATAATAAAAATAATAAAACAAATGAGACAAAAAATTAAAAATCCACCCATAATAACTTTCCTCCAGTAATAAATTAAACATCTAAAGATAATACATGCATATCACACTAAACTAACATATTATAAAGACTTTCATTGCCGTGCAAATTAATATAGTTAGGGTCAAAGTTTGACAAACGTTGAAGTAAACTGTCGTAATCATTTTTGTCAGATAAAGTTACTCCAACCAGACACGGCCCTGTCCCTTTGGCAGCCCGTTTGATATACTCAAAACGTGTAATGTCATCATTCGGTCCTAAAATATTATTAACAAACTCTCGCAGAGCACCCGGCCGCTGTGGAAAATTCACAACAAAATAATGCTTAACCCCATCGTAAATCAGCGCACGCTCTTCCATTTCCTGCATGCGATTGATATCATTATTACCGCCAGAAACGATGCAGACAAGGGTCTTACCCCTGATCTCCTCTTTGAGAACTTCCAGAGCAGCAATAGAAGCTGCACCGGCAGGCTCCGCAATAATGCCTTGCCTTGAATACATATTAATCAGCGTTTCAGAAATCAGGCCCTCATCTACCCCGACCAGATCATCAACATGACGGCGAGCCACATCGTAAGTACGCTCTCCAACCTTCTGAACAGCGATACCATCTGCAAATTTATCAATACGCTCCAGCTTAACTGGATGTCCCTTATCAAAAGCAGCACGCATGCTACGGGCACCGTTGGATTCTACACCAATCACCCTTATTTCCGGAGATACATCCTTCATATAAGTCGATACACCAGCGATTAACCCACCACCACCGACAGGAACTAAGATACTGTCAAAATCAACGCCTTCTTCCTTGGCTTGCTCATAAATTTCATAAGCAACTGTTCCTTGACCTGCCTGAACATTATCATCATCAAAAGGAGGAATAAAAGTCCGACCTTCCGCTTTGGTAAACTCCTGTGCAGCCTGAGATGAAGCATCAAAGGTATCACCAACTAGTTGGATATCAACATAGCTACCACCGAAGAACTTAACCTGTGTAATCTTTTGCTGAGGTGTCGTAATCGGCATAAAAATAGTAGCTGGAATCTTCATCTCGTTGCAAGTATATGCAACACCCTGAGCATGATTACCTGCTGAAGCGCAGACCACTCCGTGTGCCTTATCTTCATCTGATAATTGATGAATGGCGTAATAAGCTCCCCGCAATTTAAAAGAGCGTACCTTTTGCATATTCTCACGCTTCAAATAAATCGTTGCCTGATATTTCTCTGACAAATAACGGTCAAAATCAAGAGGTGTTCGTTCAACCACATCTTTTAGAACACTGTGAGCTCGGATAACATCGGTTGCAGTTAGCATAACCCCTCCTTATTACTTATTGTCTAAATTTTCTGTAGATTTATTATAACAAAATCGTCTATGAAATAAAAGAGAATTTTCTAGACAATAAAAAGCTTGTACCTTTTCTGATACAAACCTTACCTCCGATAGACCTCTCTTGACATCCTTAAGCTAGATTTTCTCTATCATACTTGTCATCTGGATTATCACCTGCTAGTTGGGCTTGACACTCTGGACAGATGCCATAGAGCATAACCTGACTGTGGGTCACCTGATAGCCCGTCTGATTGCTAGCTTCCTGGTACATATCCCTAATATCAGCATCCATGAAATCTGTAATTCTCCCGCAATTTTCACAAGCAATATGGATTTCACGATGCCCCAAGAAATCATAATAAGTCGTACTGTAATGGCAGAGCTTGAGCTCTGTCACAAACCCTTCCTCTACCAAGACCTTGAGGTTATTGTAAACCGTTGCCAAACTCATGCTAGGATAATCTGGCAAAAGATCCTCATAAATCATCTCAGCACTAGGGTGTTTCTTAGTTCCAATCATATATCTAATGATGGCCTTACGGCTCTCTGTAATTCTTATATGCTTACTTCTTAGGCGCTCCAGAACAGTCTCATAAGCTTCCAAGGCCATGCGATCCTTTTCCATAGCCACCTCCTATTCACTATTCATACTAGCCTTATTATAGCATAAATAAAAGCGGAAAAGCCGTATTTCAACGTTATGAACCAAGTAAACGCCGGTGCTCCACCTTAATACAACGGTTCATAACAATATCATTTCTACCAGCTTGACGCAAAAAGTCCTCTGCATCCTGCGCCTCTAAACCTAACTGAGCCCAAAATACTTTAGCATCTGTCTCTACAAAATCTTGAGCCACATCAATCAAAAATTCTGAACGGCGGAAAACATCAACAATATCAACAGGGACAGGAATATCCTTCAAGGAAGCGTAAACTGACTCTCCAAGAATTTCTTGACCAGCTAGCTTAGGATTAACAGGAATAATACGGTACCCTGCATTTTGTAACACCTGGGCTATATCATAGGCTGCCGTTTCTACCCGCTTAGATAAGCCTACAACTGCAATAGTTTGAGCTTCCTTCAGATAAGACTTGATAACAGTATCATCAGGATTACTAAAATGATAAGACATAAAGCACCTCCATCTTAAATAGATTGCCAATATGGATTAAAAACATTGCTAGTTCAATCTACTATAGCACATCCCTTGCCAAAAGTCCAAAGCTTGACATTATCAATAGGTCACATTATAATTAAACTATCGGTTTAATTAACTCAAAAGGAGACTCTTATATGGGACGTCGTAAAAAAGCACCCGCCGAAAATCATAGGAAAACCATTGCACAGTCCGCCCATCAGCTCTTTATCAAAAACGGGGTAGAAGCTACTAGTGTCAGCAAGATTGCCCAAGCTGCTGGTTACAGCAAGGCCACACTTTATGTTTACTTTAAAAATAAAGAAGAAATTTTCTTTACCCTTGTCTATGAGCACATTAAAAACCTCTATGAAGAGATCAAAATCATTACAGCTTTTCCTGCGCAATCGCAAGAGAGTGGACTACAGCAGTATCTACAGATATGCTTTGCTGTACAGCATTTCTGTCGTGAGTATCCTCTCTATTTTGAAGGCTTTATTGGTCATATCAATGTCAATATTGAGGATATAGCAACTCCTCGTATCTACAAGGATATCTATCAACTTGGGTTAGCTATTAACCAAAAGATCCATCTCATGATCGAGCAAGGAAGCAAGCTCGGTTATCTTTCTAATGACATTGATCTTGATAAAGCTACTTTATTTATTTGGAGTGCCCTCTCCGGTATCATCCGTATGGCTGAACAAAAAGCAGAATATTATCAATTGTTAGGACTTAATACAGAAGACTTCCTAAAAGAGGAATTTTTAACGCTTCTTTCCTGTTACCAAAAGAAGTAAACTATATAAAAAGGAGTAGACAGGCCATGAAATATACTTTCTCCAAATTAATCCTAGGGATTATCTTACTACTAATCCTAACAGGAGGAACAACAATAATCATGATTGGAAGACCTGTAAACTCAACAGCAGCTAACCTTTCTCTACCCGGGGTAGCACCCGAAATTGAACAGGCCTTGTATGATGCTTCTTTCGCCGCCAATTCTCATAACACTCAGGCATGGGAGGTTTCCTTAAACCCCAAAAAAGGAAAACTAAATATTGCCATCGATGATAGTCGAACTTTAAGCATTGTAGATCCCCACAATCGAGAACTTTATATCTCACTCGGGGCTTATATCCAATCCCTAAAAACGACATTTAAAGCTTATGGCTATGATATAGAAGCTGACTATGCCTCCCCTTTATCTAAAAGCAACCAGGTAGTGACTATTCACTACCAACAAAAAAGCAAAGGAAAAAGGATCAAACAAGATAAGATTGATCTCATTCGAAAGCGCCACACAGATAAACGACCCTATCAATCAGCAGCAATTACTCAAAAACATATCAACCAATTACAAAAGAAATATCCTGATATTGCCTACTATGCTAAAGGATCTCCTCCTTTTGACTACATCAAGAAAAATAGCATCGCTGCAGCGAAAAAACAGTATAAAAATAAAAACTTTCTTCAAGAGCAAGGCGAGTGGCTGCGTTTCTCCAATCAAGAAACACAGACCAAATTAGATGGAATTTCTGCCGATATGATGGGATTAAATATGGTGACGAAATCACTTTACTACCTAACAAGTAATCACCGAAATGCTACTAGTAAGACTTTCGCCAAACAGAGTCTTGACACCTTATCCAAACAGGTTAACCACAGTGCTGGATTTTTCGTCATAACTGGCAGACAAACGATTTCCGATTGGATTCAAGTTGGAGAAAAAACACAGGCTTTTTGGTATGATTGCACTGAGAATGATATTGCCATCCAGCCCATTAGTGCTATGATTGAAGTTTCAATCTATGAACAAGCTATGAAAAAGCACTTTCATTTATCTCAAGATGCCCAAATGATCTTAAGAGCAGGCCGTGTCAAAGACTACGGCAAAAACGAAGGATTGCGTCGCTCTTTAAAAGATTATATTACAGTTACCAAGCAATAGAGAGCAGGCTCAACAGTGATTATGGCTGTTGAGCCTGCTCTATTTTTACTATTGAAACTAACCTAGTTTTGCATTGATTCTCCCAATATCTCTACGCACACTAAGATAATTTACCAAAAAAATCAAGGTATAAACCAAACTGATAGATAAAAACATACCAGCAAAAGATAGCCAAGTTAGGGAAAACCAGTGTAAATACCAACCTGCTGCCAGAAGAGGCAGCACCACTAAACCATAGTGCAAACTTGTGATAAATAGTAACCCCTGTTTATCTCTAACAGATTGAAAAAGGGAAGATGCCATTCCCTGAACACATCCTAATACCGCAAATATCAACAATTGTACACCAACCGCCTGAGTGACAGTGTCAAATTCTTGAATAAAGCTAGGGACTGCAGGCGCATAGCCTTTCCCTACCAACACTACGGATAGAAAAGAAATTAGCTCACCAGCACCAATCCCGATTAGAGCTCCTACAATACCTTTTTTAATCATTCGCATCATATGCAACCTCCTTAGACTCCCAAAGCCTTTTTAAATTTCTTTATGGAACGACGAGATACAAAACTCCGTTCACCATTTTTTAAAACAACCTGAATGGTTCCTTTAATAGACAAATCTAAACGCTTAATATAAGTAATATTGACCAGCTCTCCTTGAGAAATCCTGACAAAAGTCCTAGGGAGTTCCTCTTCCAGCTGATACAAGCGCCGCTTAGCTTGATAATGCTCCCGATCAATAGTTTCAAAATATACTTTTTTGTCACTTGTATAGACCCTAATAATATCGTCAGGACTAACCATCTGCGATCTAGTACCAATAAAACCATAGATGTATTGACCGCCATACTCAACCCAATTAATTAAATGTTGAGTTTTTTTGTCAACATAACTAGTATAAATCTTAACTAGTGTTTCCTTAAAAGTCTTATCTTTAATTATTTCTAACTTCATTAAAGCTCGCCTCCTTCCTAGTAATTAAAGTATAATCGAAACTGCACCTAATAGCTAGTACTTCTAGCTATATGGTTACTTTCAGGGGATATTCGGAAAATCAATATAAGAGCACATCTTCTTATAGTAACAGAAATCATCAGGTAACTTTCTAAGCAAGTTTATCAGGACAGTACAAATAAGTACAAGGACCTATTAGTTTGATGGTCAAAGCACATAAAGTTTACATACTCATATAACAGCTCCCCTTTTTCTGAAATCTCTTAGCTTGTGTTAGAGCTAAACATTAAAAACCTCCAGCTCTTTGTGACTGGAGATTTCTTATTTATCAAGGTTATTTTGCCTCATACCAAGTATAGCCCGAATTTTCATCTGCCACAAGTGGTACGGCCAGCTCAGTCGCCGATTCCATAATTTTCTTAACCAATTGACTAACAGCTGTTAACTCAGCATTGGGAACTTCTAAGACAATTTCATCATGAACTTGCAGGAGCATCTTGGACTTGAAGCCACCGTCTTCAAGAGCCTGATCAAGATTTATCATAGCAATTTTTAAAATATCAGCCGCACTCCCCTGAATAGGCGAGTTAATAGCTGTCCGCTCTGCAAAATTTCGAATATTGAAATTACGTGAATTGATATCCGGCAACATACGGCGACGTTTAAAGAGAGTCTCTACGTATCCTTTATCACGCGCTTCACGAACCACCCTCTCCATATAATTTTTGATACCGGGAAAGCGTTCAAAATAAGTATCAATATAGTTCTTAGCGGCCTTGCGGCTAATGCCCAGATTTTGAGATAGCCCGTAATCAGAAATCCCATAAACGACACCAAAGTTAACAGCCTTAGCATTACGGCGGTCATTGGGGGTGACATCCTCAGGACTTCCAATATTAAAAACCCTCATGGCTGTCGCCGTATGAATATCCTCACCATTTTGGAAGGCTGCGATCAGATGTTCATCACCTGAGATGTGGGCTAACACTCGCAATTCAATCTGCGAATAGTCTGAACTCAATAGGACGCTATTTCCCCACTCGGGCGTAAAGGCCTTACGGATCAACCGCCCTTGCTCTAAGCGAACTGGAATGTTTTGCAAGTTAGGATCCACACTGGATAGACGACCGGTCTGGGTTAAATCCTGCATATAGCGTGTATGAATTTTCCCATCACCCAAAATAAAGTCCTGCAAACCTATCAGATAAGTTGACTGAAGTTTAGCAATCTGGCGATATTCCAATATTTTGGCAACAATTGGAGCATGGGGAGCCAAACGCTCTAGAACATCTACAGCCGTCGAATAGCCGGTCTTAGTCTTCTTGGTCATAGACAGGGGCAATTCCATCTTTTCAAAAAGAATTGTTCCTAACTGTTTGGGAGAATTGATGTTAAATTCTTCTCCAGCCATCCTGTAGATATCCTGAGTCAAGACTTCAAGCGCCGCCTCATTTTCCAAAGCCATATCCTTAAGCGTTTGCTGATCAACGCGAATACCAGCAATTTCCATCTTAGCTAGGACATTAGCCAGAGGCAATTCCATATCAAAAAGCAAATCAGACTGTCCATGTTCAGCCAGTAACTCTCTTAGTCTACCTTCTGTTTCCACTAAAACTTGGATCTTGTTAGCTAGGTGCTTAAATAAAACAGTATCTTCTGGTACAGCTTTTTTGGCTCCCTTACCAAAGATTTCAGTATCTTTTGGCAAAGGCGTTTTTCCATAAAGCGCGGCAATAGTAGATAATTCATTATCCTCCACCGTAGACAAAAGATATTTAGCCAAGCGGCTATCAAAAGCTGCTGTCGGTATATCAACTCCTAAGTGACTTAGGAGCACTTTTGTGCGTTTGAAATCGTAAGTCTTAAACGGCTTAAGCAAAGCCTCTAAAAATTGGGGTGCTTTCAAAAGATCTAAATCTTTACTGACATAAATATTTTCACTATCCCCCCAGGCAAAAGCTAAAATATCTTCCTGATGGTAGTTATCATTAAAGACTTCAAAGTAGAAGAATTGCTCCGGTCCAAACATCGCAGCATCTAATTCATGTTCAGTAACATGCTGAAAACCTACAGCAGTCTTTATAGGTTCATCGTCCAAACCAAGCTGAGCTTTCAACTGCTTAAAGCCCATTTCATCGTAGAAGGCTCCCAGAGCGTCTATATGTGGACCTTGGTAACGAGTATCATCCAAGCTTATTTCTAAAGGAGCCTGCGTATTGATCGTTGCTAGTGTTTTTGAAAGAAAGGCTTGTTCCCTATCATTAATCAAATTTTCCTTCATTTTAGAAGGCTTAAATTGATCAATATTATCATAGATAGCCTCCAAGCTCCCATATTCTAACAGGAGTTTAAGGCCAGTCTTCTCACCAATCTTAGTTACCCCCGGAATATTATCCGACTTGTCTCCCATCAAAGCCTTAAGATCAATGAATTGGGTGGGAGTAATCCCCATTTTTTCCATAAGATAGGCTGGACTAAATTCCTCAAATTCAGCCACACCCCTACGAGAGATCTCTACAATAGTATTGTCATCGGTTAGCTGAATGAGATCTTTATCGCCACTCACAATGGTAACATCAAATTCTCCATTTTCAGCCTGCTTATCCAAAGTTCCAATGATATCATCGGCTTCATAATTTTCAAGGTCATAATAAGCAATACCAAGATGATCCAAGAGTTCTCGAATATAGGGAAATTGCTCTCGAAATTCATCTGGAGTCTTAGCTCGCCCCGCCTTATAATCAGCAAACATCTCCGTTCGAAAAGTCGTCTTACCGGCATCGAAGGCAACCAATATGTGAGTCGGTTCAATGCGTTTCATCATATGATCCAGCATTAAATGAAAACCATAAATAGCATTGGTATGGAGACCAGCAGGATTTTTAAAGCGATCAATTTGATTATAAAGAGCAAAAAAAGCTCGAAAAGCAATGGAAGATCCGTCAATTAACAATAATTTATTCTTATTAACCATAGGCCTATTATACCACAGATACACCACTTCCAATAAATTGTAGGTAAATTCAGACGATAACTAGCTTTTCAAGTGTTGCAAATTTTATCGGAATGATTAATAAAGAAGGCAGCAACACGACTTTAACTACTGAAGCATTAATTAAACAAAAAACTAAAAGAAAGAACCCAGCAAAAAGCTGGGCACTCTCAGGAGATTATGAAAAAGAAAAGTTTATTTAGGATACTTGTAGTATAACCTAACACACTTAATAGTGACTTAAAAACCATTCAAATCTCAAAATTTTATCAATAATTCAAAATTCTTTAAGACTACTTCGTCCAATCTGACACCTTATCAGGATTGTCTTTAATCCATTTCTGAGCAGCTTCAGATGGCGATTTTCCATTGCTGATATCCAACATGACTGACTCCATGTCCTTAGAGGTCCAGTGGAAGTTATCAATAATTTTATAGGCACCAGCATTATCATCCTTAAGTCCTTTTCTGGATATCGTATGAATGTCTTCCGATCCACCAAAAACACCTTTTGGATCTTCCAAAATCTTTAAATCATACTTGGCAAAAATCCAATGCGGCTTCCAACCCGTAATAACAATATCTTCTTTATTTTTTAAAGCCTGTTCTAGGCTGGTAATCATGGCACCAGTAGAAGAAGAACTTACCTCCCAATCAGAGAGGTTGGAATATTCTTTTTGTGCCTTCTCGGCACTAGTCGTAATACCGGCCCCGGGTTCAATACCAGTGATGGTTGAATCGGCTTGACTAGATAGATCTTCGATACTGTTGACATCAGTCATATAGGCTGGTACAGCTAATCCTAGTTGGGTTCCTTTTAGATTAACTCCCAGATCATCTAATTGTCCTTTATATTTTTCATACTGTGCCTTATGTGTGGTCGGTAACCAAGCACTTACAGATGCATCAACACTACCATCGGCAACAGATTTCCAAGTAATAGCGTTGTCCAGAGGCTTGATTTCAACATCATATCCCTTATCTTTGAGGACCTCAGCTAAAACATTGGTTGAGGCAACCTCTGAATCCCACTCAACATAGGCCAAAGTAACCTTTGGTTTTTGAACACCCATATGACTTAATACCGTCTGGGTAATACCAGTAGCTATAAATGCTAAGACTAGAACTGGTGCAATCCATTTTTGCCACTTAGGTTTGTTGCCTTGCTTTTGACCAATTGGTGCATTTAATTTTTGAGTAAAACGATCAATAATAATGGCCAAGATTACCAGAGCCAAACCATTGACAAAACCGTTACCAATTTCAGCATGTTGCAGAGCTGACAAGACACCATTACCAAGGCCAGGAGCCCCAATCATTGAGGCTGTGACTACCATAGAGAGAGACAGCATAATGGTCTGATTGACCCCTGCCATGATTGTGTTTTTTGCTAACGGCAATTCAACACCAAACAACTTTTGTGAACTAGTACTACCAAAAGCATCCGAAGCTTCGATCAGCTCAGTTGGAATCTCACGAATCCCTAAGTTAGTCATACGTACTGTCGGTGGTAAGGCAAAGATAACAGAAGCAAATACCCCAGGTACCATACCGATGCCAAAGAAGGCAACTGCAGGAATCAAATAAACAAAGGCTGGCATAGTTTGCATAAAGTCTAGGATAGGATTAATAACCTTTTTGGCATTTTCACTTTTAGCCATCCATATCCCCAGAGGAATACCAATCAAGATAGAAATGAGACTGGAAAGCAAAACCAAAGTAAAGGTATTAATTAAATCGCCCCATAATTCTTGATTATAGATAAAGAGCAATCCAATAGCCGTAAGAATTGTAAAGCTCCATTTCTTAGAAAGAATATAGGCTAGAGCCACAATTAAAGCAATAAGAATCCAAGGATTGATGAAAGTCAGGGTATTAGAAATAAAGCCCATAATACCATCACCAACGACTTTAAGGATATTGAAAAGCCCTGAGAAAGTATTAGTCAACCAATCCACAAAACTATCAACATAGTTTGCAATCGGTAATTTTGCTGCTAATAATATTTCCAAAATTACTCACCTTCCTTTTCCGTGTCAATTCCTTGCTTCGTTAACGCTTCAATCACACGTCCCTTGATAATAACTCCCACGGGACGCTTATCATCATCTAGAACAGCAATCGGAGCTGCAGAATCGTAAATTAAAGGCAAAATATCTGTCAAAACAGTATCCTTCGACACTGTTCGAATATTCGGATCAACACTGTCCGCTAGTTTCGTACCATTTTTGCGAGCCTCATAAGCAGCATCAGCCGTAATGACACCTAAGAGTTTACGTTTACGGTTAGTAGCCAGAAGCATACTGACCTCTTCGGTATCCATACGCTTGAGGGCTACGTTAGGTCCGTCTATTTCAACATTAGCGGTAATAGGTTTGATCATAATATTTTGTGCTGTCAAAACCTTAGAGCGATCGACATCTTCAACGAACTCACGTACAAAGTCATTAGCTGGTTGTGTGAGTATTTCTTCTCCTGTACCGATCTGCATGATTTGCCCATCTTTCATAAGAGCAATCCTATCACCGATTCTAAGTGCTTCATTCAAATCATGTGTGATAAAAATGATGGTCTTCTGTACTCGGTCTTGTAAATCTAGCAGCTCATCCTGCATTTCCTTACGAATCAAAGGATCTAAGGCTGAAAAAGCTTCGTCCATCAAAAGAATATCAGGATTATTTGCTAATGCACGTGCTAGGCCAACACGTTGCTGCATTCCTCCAGACAGCTGATCTGGATACTGATCTTTAAAAGCAATGAGATTAGAATTTTCCAGAGCTTTCTCAGCCGCAGCAGTGCGCTCCTCTTCAGGAACGCCACGTAGTTCTAGGCCGTACTCTGTATTCTCCAAAATAGTTTTATGTGGAAAAAGTCCAAAATTCTGAAAAACCATATTGACAGAGTGACGACGAATTTCACGCAAATCGGCTGTATTCATTTCGGAAACATTTTTCCCTTTGATTTCGATGTCACCAGACGAAGGTTCAATCAAGCGATTGATCAAACGGACCAAAGTTGACTTCCCGCTTCCTGACAATCCCATGATGACGAAAACTTCGCCTTCTTGCACCTCAAAATTAGCGTCATAAACACCAACAGTGCAGCCTGTCTTTTCAAGAATCTCAGTTTTACTCTTTTCTTCTTTAACCATTTGAAGAGCCATTTTCTGCTTTTTTCCAAAGATCTTGGTCAAATGGTTCACTTTAAGAATTGTTCCCATATATATCCTTTCTCTAATATTATTAAAGCGATTATCCTAACATAGGATAAAAAACATATCTGTACTATTATATCAAATTCAAGCCCTTATTAAATTAAAAAAAGTTTACAAATGAAGTTCTCCAGTCACCCCCCTAGCCTGCCTCCCAAAACACAAAAAAAGAGAAGGACTTCCTCCTCTCTACTAAACTCCGCCAGTAGGACTCGAACCTACGACATCATG